>JAKSSN010000110.1 GCA_024403095.1 Oscillospiraceae bacterium | reverse complement strand
AACAAAGCCATCGTTGATGCCGCCGATGTACTGGGCGTAAAATTCCTGCACAACATCTTCGGTAACGATCGCGTGCACAGCAGAAATCAGCTGCTGGCGCTCGTTAATGGAAAGGCCGGAATAACCATAATAGCAGTCGAGTGCAAGGTCTACAGTTTTTTCCAGCGTGTTCAGCATGGGGCTGCCGTCTTTATACAGCAGGGTGAACTGCTGCAGGCATCCATTGAGCACATAGGCACAGATGGTATTATCCAGGTCGAGCAGGGAATTTTTGTTCCAGGGGCATTTGGCAAAGATCAGGTCGGTGGTGCGCTTGAGCAGCTGGGTGTTGTTCAGCAGCTGGGAGAACAGGTCCAGCAGGCGCTCGTTGTCGCAGGAAAGGGTTTTAAAAAACAGCATGTAGGTAACGCCGATATGCAGCTTTTGGGCATTGCAGCCGGAATTGCGAATGTCATCCGTCAGGTGATCGTGAATGTAATTGGAAACCTTAATGTGCAGGTCGTAGAAGATCTGAACCAGAAGGTCTTCCTTGCGGTTGAAGTAGTACTGCAGAAGGGGCTGGCCGATGCCGCAGCGGGCTGCCAGATCGCGCATTAATACTTTGTCATAAGCCTCGTCCTGAAACATATAAAACGCATTGCGAATGATATTCTGCCGGGCTTCGTTGTTTTTCTCTTTTGCCATAAGAACCATCCTGCCTTTATTGTTAATTGAAAGAATGAAAAATCAGTTTTCTGAATCCTATATATATATAGTTTAGCATATGAAGTAAATCATGGCAACCCAAAATTTCCGAAACTTGGCAAGTTTTGCCGGCCAAAGCGTAAGAAAGCACCCTTTACAGATGAGCATTTGCCGTTATAATAAAACTATATAAATTACGGAGGGCTATGGGATGAGCAGCATCAGCAAACAGATCAAACTGGAAAAAGTGAACAACACGCGCGATCTTGGCGGCATCCGGACCCAGGATGGCCGCTGCATCAGGGACGGGCGGCTCTTCCGCAGCGGGCAGCTGTTTTTTGCCTCCCAGGCAGATATTCAGGCTCTTTCGCAGCTGGGCATCCGCTGCATTTATGATTTTCGCACCCAGCAGGAACGGGATGAAAAACCGGATCCCGAGATCGGCGCAGAAAACATCCATCATCCGCTGCTGCGCGGCATGGTGGCCGGCATCAGCCGCGAGGAAGAAGAGCAGAAGGCCCCCGGCTTTATGGAGATCATGGCAGATATTGCCAAAGACCAGGCCAACGGCATCCGCTATATGGAAAAGACCTATGAATCCATGATCAGCGATGATTACGTGCTTGCGCGCTACGCCGAGTTTTTAGAAAGAGTATCCCGCCAGCAGGAAGGCGGCGTGCTGTGGCACTGCACGGCCGGCAAAGACCGGGCTGGGTTTGCCACCGTGCTGATCCTGACTATCCTTGGTGTGGACCGGGAAACCATTCTGAACGATTATCTGGCCACGAACGAGTTCCTTGCCCCGGAAATCGAGCAGATCATGGCCATGCTGAAGCAGAACCCCGCCCTGGACGGGGCAGAAGAAGGCATCCGCGATTTCTTTGGTGCCAGAGAGGCATACCTTGCGGCAGCCTACCGCAAAATTGAGGAGCGTTTTGGCAGCATGGAGCGCTTTTTGCGCGATGCCCTGCATGTAGACGAGGAAATGACGCAGCGCATGCGCGCCCTTTACCTGGCGGAAGAATAAATATACGATGGGTCCACTCGCCTGGCGGGTGGATCTTTTGTTAAAAAAGAGAATGAATATTATTCACTTTTGCCCGCCGGAATCAGGCCGAACCCGGCCCGCAGGAAGGGGACGGGACCGGGCAGGGAAGCGCAGCGGAACGAAAAGCAGGAGAATTGAACAAAACAGAACATCTGAACTTGTGAATATGCCATAAAAACAGGATATTGGATGAAAAGCGGCACTTTTTGCATATATGCATATCCTGCAAGAAACCAAAAATAAGGCGGTTGAATTGCCACAAATGCCGTGATAAACTGGCTAAAAACAACCCGGGAGGAACCTTTTTATGAGTTTTGAACTGCGAAAATATTACGAGCCGGATTTTTCGGAAGCCATCTTTCAGCAGGCACCCAATGCCAGGCTGGTTCCGGTAGAGATCGAGAGCACGGCTCCCGCCGGCTTTCATGCCATGAGCATCTTTCCGGAATATTTTAAAGTGGACGGCCAGTGGTTGCTGGCAGAAGAAAGCCGCATGGACTGCGTTGCCGTTTATGAAGCAGGCAAGATCCTGGTAAAGGAATTCCGCAAGCTGCAGCCGGGCGAGCTGGTTGTGGTGGGCAGAACCGAAAACTGCGAGGACGGCATTTATGTGCACGCCAACGGCTTTCGCGAAGTGAATGAAAAGGGCGATGTGTTTGCCTTCCGTGGCAACCGCAGCCGCGAAACCGCTTTCTCCCGCGATTACGACGAATTATATGACCTGTTAAAGCACGAGCGCGACCATGGCAAGATCGTTTGGGTCATGGGCCCGGCCTTTGCCTTTGACCACGATGCCCGCGCCGCTTTTTCCGCCCTCATCGATGCCGGCTACGTGGACGCAGTGCTGGCAGGCAATGCCCTTGCCACCCACGACCTGGAGGCCGCCTACCTTGGCACGGCCCTGGGCCAGGATATCTACACCCAGAAGAGCCGCCCGAACGGGCACTATAATCACCTGGATACCATTAACCGGGTGCGCACCTGCGGCAGCATTCCCGAGTTTTTAAAGCAGGAAAATATCACCACCGGCATCATCGCCGCCTGCGAAAGGAACCAGGTTCCCTATGTGCTGGCAGGCTCCATTCGCGACGATGGTCCGCTGCCCCCGGTGATCGGCAATGCCTACACGGCGCAGAACCGCATGCGCGACCAGGTCCGCAATGCAACCACCGTGATCTGCATGGCAACCACACTGCACACCATTGCCGTGGGCAACATGACGCCTTCCTACCGCGTGATGCCGGACGGCACCATCCGCCAGGTGTATTTTTACTGCGTGGATATTGCGGAGTTCACCGTGAACAAGCTGAGCGACCGCGGCAGCCTTTCTGCCCGCGGCATCGTGACCAACGTGCAGGACTTTATCGTTACCCTGGCAAAGGGCCTGGGCCTGCAGATCCGCCACCACAGCGAAGAATAAACCACCCACATAAAACAAACAGCGAAGGAGGCAGAGATGCCTCCTTCGCCATTTTAGGGAGAGAAGAGTAGTATCGGGTTTTTGATCTGTGCTGTGTTTACGGGTTTGCCTGGGACAGGTCGATTGCTGGGGCTGCGATGGGTTCGCTTCCGTCAATGCTGCTCCAATCTAATTTAGTCGCACAGCGAGGGCAGAAATCAGATTTAAACTTAATGTGTTCGGAAGGGGATTTCAGGCCTACTGATTCGCCGCACCGGGGGCAGCGAAAGCTAAACAGTGTGTTTACAGGTTTGCTTCCCATAGTTACCTCTCGGATGTGATTATTCAAATTCAGTATGTGCCGGATGGATCACAAGTGTTCTTCAATGAAACATACTGCCCTTGTATAATAATCATACCATTTTTATATGGAAAGCTGGTAATACGAATCTTTTATGCATCCTTAATGCACAATGTGCATAATCAGCCTAATTCCGGCGTTTGAGCGCTTTCCGGCAGCTGAAAGTATACATTCAGCAGGTCAACAAACTGCTGCTCTACGGGGCTTAACGCCTCGTTCTGGCGCTTGACCCAAACAAGGCGGTTCACGTTGTTCCAGCGGTCCTTATCCTTCACGGGAATGGCGCGGATCACGGTATTTTCGGTCATCTGCTTCAGGATCCATTTGGGGGCATACATCGCGGCATCCCATTTTGCAATAAAATGGCGCGCCGCGTTAATGGAGTTCACAAAAATGATGCGGCTGCTGTCCACCTCAAAGGAATCGCTGTTGCCGGCCAAAAGCTCGTATTTGCTGACTTCGTCAATATCCAGCAGCACGTGCAGGCAGGAGGAGGCTTCCTCAATGCTTACCTCGCTGCGCTCGTAATAAGGCGAGTTGGGACCAACGCAGATATATACGCCGCTGGTATCCAGGGGCGAGATCTGCAGCTGGCGCTTTGTGAGCTGGCGCTGAAACGAAAGGGTATCATCGCCCGAAAGCACCATCAGGCCCAGGTCGGAACGGAAATCGGCAACGTATTCGGCCACCTTTCCGCGGCGCAGCTCCTGCAGGTCGATGTTGATGGAACGGTAGGAATGGCTGGCGCAGATCTCGTCGATGAGGTCGTAAACAAAATCCAGCTGCTGAGAAGCCAGCGAAAGAACACAGGTCTCGCCGGTGGATTCGGAGAAGGTGTTCACCAGGTTGCGGGAGGCGATGACCACGTTAACGGCATAGCGGAAAAACTTGCGCCCTTCCGGCGTAACGCAGATGCCCTGGGCGGAACGCTCCAGCAGGTGGATGTTAAATTCCGCCTCCAGGTTGTTGATGGCTTTGGTCAGCGTAGGCTGGCTGACATACAGCTCCTTGGCCGCCTTGGTGATGGAGCCGCATTCTACAATTTTAAGGAAATATTCCAACTGAATGATCTTCATTTGTGCTCCCAACTTTTTTCCTGCAGCGCTGTGCTGCCGGGAAAATGAACCCATTTTTTATAGACTATACCCCGGCCAAAGCGATGTCAATTTAATCACTAAAATATAATAAGGGCAGGCAGCAAGATTGTAACAGTGTACAAAAAATGAAGCGGTATTTGTGAAAATGAACAAGAAAAAACGGATTGCTATCCGAATATTCTCATGAATTTCGAATAAATAACAATTGAATTCCATGCGGGAAAAGCACATAATATCCACATAAAATGCGGGAGCGTATGCTGTTCCGCACAAGTGAGATCAAAGGAAGCGATTGCTGTGGTAACCAAAGTAACCGAAGGAATTTACAGTTTTGAGATCGTTCTGCCCAACAACCCCCTGAAGTGGCTGAACTGCTATGTGATCAAGGGAAGCGAAGGGAAAAACCTTTTGATCGACAGCGGCTTTGCCCGTCCGGAATGCCTGGAATCCCTTTTAGCGGGAATGGAAGAGCTGGAGCTCACGCCCGAGAACACGGATGTACTGTTTACGCACCTGCATTCCGACCACACCGGCAACGGCTTTGAGCTGCACAAGCGCGGCTACCATATTCTTATGGGCGAAAAGGACTATCGCATCATGTGCCGCCGCGCACCGGATATTCGCGACCGCTGCAAGCGTATGGGTGTGCCGGAAGGCATGATCGATTCCATCATCAGCAAAAACCCGGGGCTTAAGTTTGCTGCCGCAGAGATGTTCCCGGTGGAGTTTATTCATGATGCGCAGCTGATCCATTATGGCGGACGCACCCTGGAGTGCATTCAGGTTCCGGGACACACACCTGGCTGTTTTGTTCTTTTCGATTTTGATAACAAGACCCTGTTCTCCAGCGACCACGTTCTTTTCGACATCTCGCCGAACATCGTTACCTGGGTTGGCGAAATCGATATGCTGGGGGACTACATGGCAAGCCTGCTGCGCGTGAGAGAGCTGGATGTGGAGCTTACGCTGCCTGCTCATCGCACCAACAGCGGAATGCAGCTGTATGAGCGTGTGGACCAGCTGATCGAGCACCACGAAAAGCGGCTGGATGAGACCTGGCGGGTGGTAAAGGAAAACCCCGGCGCCACCACATATCAGATCGCCTCCATGGTCAAGTGGCGCATTACCGCAAAAAGCTGGGAAGATTTCCCCGACGGGCAGAAATGGTTCGCCGTAAGCGAGACCATGGCGCACCTGAAGCGCCTGATCTGCACCGGCCGCATCCGCCGCGAAAACGGCGCGGACGAGGTTGCCCACTTTTTTGTG
>JAKSSN010000011.1 GCA_024403095.1 Oscillospiraceae bacterium | reverse complement strand
CGGTGCCCTTGTTGACGCGCACTATTCCCGGTGCATTGCCCACGTGGACCGCTACCAGCTGAAAACCGCATCCATCGGCCACGCCCTGCTGAAGGAATGCGACGCACGCTATGCGGCTGAAAAGCCGGAAGATGTGCATGCATTCCTGGAGGAGTGTAACCAGCGCAGTGCAGACCTCTTCCGCAGCGAAACGGATGCTCTGCTGTGGAATGTGCTGAATTCCGCCTCCATCGAGATGAAGAACGCCTTCTCCCGGGCAGACGCCTAAGGAAGAACGTGGTAAAACGTGAAACAATAAAACAGGCTCTGCGGTGAACGAATCACTGCAGAGCCTGATATTTTAGTAAATAATATTATTTTAACATTAGTTTGATATTACTTTGCTTCCGGCAGACAATGGGTATGGATCATGCCCTCCACACGGAACCCTTCTGCTGTGCGGCAGAAAAGGTGGAGCCCGGCATCGTGAGCGAGCATTTTAAGATACAGCAGCAGCGCATCCGTTGCGGGATCGCCCATGGGATACTGGCTGGCATGGCAGCGCAGTGCTGCCAGCTGCAGGGGAAGGAAACCATCGGTGCGGAGGTAACGGTTGGTATTGCAGGTCATATAATAGGCAGCGGCCTGCAGAGGAAAAGCATTCAGCCCCATACGGGCCATGATTCCCGGGTTCCCCACAAACTGCAACAGCTCTTTTACAGCTCTGCCGCAATTCAGGTGATCCACATGGCTCTCGGAACGAACGGCGGGGTCAGGAGCAAATACAACATCCGGCTGGAAATCCGCCATAACAGCTGCAATTGCATTTTTAAGATCCGAATAATCATAAAAGCCGCCGTCGCAAAACTCCAGAAAGCGCACGTCGCTTACGCCCAGCTCGCGGGCTGAATCGATTGCCTCCAGCCGGCGAAGAGCGGCCAGCTGCTCAGGTTCCAGTTCAGCGGCCAGGTGGTCCGTTCCGTAACGCCCGTCGGTGCACACAAGAAAGCAAACATCTTTGCCTGCAGCAGCCAGGGCAACCGCAGAGGCACCGGCACCGATCTCGATATCATCGGGATGGGGGCCGATAAAAAGATAGCGCTGATACTGGCTAAGATCAGGCACAGGAACAAAACGGCGGATCAGAGGGGCAGAAAACATCATGGCAGAGGCCTCCGGAATCAGTAATCAGGTTTTTGATTTGTATTTGCAAAAAGCATATCACAGGGCAGGGGAAAGGGAAAGAGATTTCCGGCGGATTAGGGAAATCTCCTTGCATCCGGCAGGAGAAGGGAATATAATTGCGCGAAAAAACTGGTATGGAGCAGCATTTATGAAAAAATCGGGAACCACTGCCTATGCGGCAGAAATCATCGCCGGCGGCTGCCTGTGGGGCACAATGGGCCTGTTTCGCCGCCATCTGGGCGACATGGGCTTATCCACCTTTGAAGTGATCTTTATTCGCTGTGGGGTTGCAGCCCTGTGTTATGCCCTTACCTTGCTGCTCACAGGCAAAGAACAGTTCCGCGTGAAACTGAAAGATGCCTGGTGTTTTATAGGTTCGGGGCTTTGCTCATTGCTGTTTTTCTGCATCTGCTATTTTCAGGCCATGACGCTGATGAGCCTCTCCGCCGCTGCGATCCTTCTATATACAGCGCCGTGTTTTGTGATCCTTCTTTCCGGCCTGCTGTTTAAAGAGAAGATTACACCAGTTAAGATCACAGCCATGCTGCTTGCTTTTGCAGGCTGCTGTTTGGTTTCCGGTATTGTGGGCGACAGCTTCAGCATCAGCCTGGTAGGTGTGCTGTATGGCTTGGGTTCTGGCCTGGGCTATGCGCTTTACAGCATCTTTGGCAAGTTTGCCATGGCGCGTGGTTACCGGAGCAACACCATAAACCTTTATGCCTGCCTGCTGGCTGCCCTTGGCGCCTGCTGCATCTGCGGCCCGATGCATCCCCTGCAGCTTATGGTCCAAACCCCGGCAAACCTTTTCTGGTGCCTGGCAACGGGCGTGATCACGGCTTACCTGCCCTATATGCTTTATACCCATGGTCTTTCCGGCACCGAGGCAGGAAAGGCATCGGTGATGGCGTCGGTGGAGCCTGTGGTGGCTACCATAGTGGGCATGATCGCCTTTCATGAAACACTCAGTTTTTCGGCGGTGCTGGGAATCGTGCTGGTGCTGGGCGGCATCTGCCTGATCAACCTGAAAACTGGTAAAGCACGGAAAGGCTGAAAAATCTGTAACCGAATCCATCGAGGCTGCGGGACCGGAGAGAACGGTCCTGCAGCCCCATTTTTCTTTTCGTTGCACAATTGTGCGCTGTAGGGTATAATCCCAATAATCGGGCGATTATCCACCAATGGCTAAAAATGCAAACGGCACGGTTTCCAGTGCCTTTCCCAACCTGAAAACAGGGAGATATATAATTTATGGACAGTACTCTTCTTTCCGGCATTCACAGCGACGAGACCTCGGTCTTTCGCAACCCGACTGAGCCGGAGAAAGGCGACACGATCACAATAAAGATCCGCGTACCCCTGAATGCGGCAAACCGGGTGGCTCTGATGATGGGCGAGCCCTCTGCCGCAATCCTTATGCACAAATACGAGTCCGATGCCTATTTCGACTGGTATCAGACCAAGATCATCTGCCAGGATTCCAAGGTGAGCTACTATTTCCGGCTGGAGATGGGCAGCGAGAAGATTGCCTTCACGCGCGCCGGCGCGCAGCAGCTTTCGGCGGACGAAGCACCGGACAGCAGCAGCTGGTTCCGTTTTACCCCTGGCTTTCATGTGCCCGGCTGGGCAAAGGGCGCCATTCAGTACCAGATCATGACGGACCGTTTCTGCAACGGCGATAAAAGCAATGATGTGGAAAATGGCGAATATTATTATGTAAACCGCCACTCCCGCCGTATGCCCAAATGGGATTCCCCGGTGGAAGAGCTGGACATCGCCAATTTCTATGGCGGCGACCTGCAGGGCGTGATGCAGAAGCTGGATTACCTGCAGGACCTGGGCGTTGAAGTGATCTATTTTAACCCGCTGTTCGTTTCTCCCTCCAGCCATAAATACGATACTCAGGACTACGACCATATCGACCCGCATTTTGCCGTGATCGAAGATGATGAAGACCACCGCATGCAGGGCTGGGAAAAGCACAACGGCTATGCTCCGCGCTATATCCGCCGCACCACATCGGCCGTGAATCTGCTGGCAAGCGACCGGTATTTTGCCACCTTCTGCCAGGAAGTGCACCGCCGCGGCATGCATATCATCCTGGACGGCGTGTTCAACCACTGCGGTTCCTTTAACAAATGGATGGACCGTGAGGGCATTTATGTGGGCAGCAGCAATTATGAAAAGGGTGCCTACCAGGATGTGTTCAGCCCGTACCGCTCTTTCTTTAATTTTAATGAGCTGGGGCACGGCAGATATGCCCAGTACGAGGGCTGGTGGGGCTATGAGACCCTGCCCAAGCTGAACTATGAGGGTTCCAAAGAGCTGCAGGAGCGGGTATACGCCATTGCAGAAAAATGGGCCCGCCCACCTTACAGCATCGATGGCTGGCGCCTGGATGTGGCTGCAGACCTTGGCCACACCGACGAATTCAACCACGAATTTTGGAAAGAGTTCCGCCGCAGAGTGAAGAAAGTGAACCCTGACCTGATCATCATCGCTGAGCACTACGGCGATGCGTCCCCCTGGCTGCAGGGCGACCAGTGGGATACCGTGATGAACTACGATGCGTTCATGGAACCCCTGACCTACTTCCTCACCGGTATGGAAAAGCATTCCGATGCTTTCCGCGAGGACCTGTATCAGAACGGAGAAGCATTCTTCCGCACGATCCTGAAAAATATGGCAAACTTCCAGCAGCCTTCCCTGGCTGCTGCCATGAACGAGCTTTCGAACCACGACCATTCCCGTTTCCTCACCCGTACCAACCGCAAAGTCGGCCGCCTGCCCACGGCAGGAAGTGCCGCAGCAGGGGAGGGAATCAGCAAGGCTGTGTTCCGCGAAGCGGTAACCGTTCAGATGACCTGGCCCGGTGCACCTACCATATATTATGGCGATGAGGCAGGACAGGTGGGCTGGACTGACCCTGACTGCCGCCGCACCTATCCCTGGGGCAAAGAAGACCAGGAGCTGATCGCCCTGCACCGTGACCTGATCCGGCTGCGCAAGCAGAACGAGGTGCTGAAAAAGGGCTCGCTCAAGCCGCTTGCTGCCGAACGCGGCGTGATCGCCTATGGACGTTTCGATACTTCAGCGGTAGCGGTGATCTGCCTGAACAACACCGAGGCCGAGCAGAAGCTGAGCCTGAATGTTCGCGCCGCCGGGGCAGGGGATAAGGACGAGTTCCGGTGTGTGTTCCGCAGCGGCGCGGAAGGCCACGACCTGCCGCAGAACGAGAGCGCAGCTTCCCAAAACGGACGGCTGGAGCTGACCTTGCAGCCCCTTTCCGCTGTAATCTATATTCGGAAATAAACATTAGCAGAAATGACCTCAGCAGGATATGCGGAGGTCATTTTTATGTTTAAAGCAGAGCCATATGAAAAACGTATGGCTGGTATATTTCAGAATGTATACGGCTTTAATATACTCTTGCATTCAGCCGCCGGGTGGTGTATTTTGTCCCCTATGAAGAACAGTGGCCGAGAAAACACTGCTCTTTTGCCAAAAGAAAATGCTTCTTTTGGGCAGGTATCATCAGTTATTATATGGAGGTTTCATTTATGTGCGGTTTTGTAGGAATGTTTGATATTAAAGGAGATGCGGCAGCATACAGAGACAGTGTGATTGCAATGAGCCGCAAGATCCGCCACAGAGGTCCCGACTGGTCCGGCGTTTACACCGGCAGCAACACAGTCATCTGCCACGAGCGTCTTTCTATTGTTGACCCGCTCAGCGGCAAGCAGCCCCTCTTCAGCCCGGACGGAACTTTGGTCCTGGCTGCCAACGGCGAGATCTACAACCACATGGACATTCGAAACCGCTACAATGATACCTACCATTTTCTCACCAAGTCCGACTGCGAAGTGATCCTTGCCCTGTACCAGGACAAGGGCGTAGATTTTCTGGAAGATCTGAACGGCATTTTTGCTTTCTGCCTTTACGACTCCACGAATGATCGTTATATCGTTGCCCGTGACCATATCGGTATTATCCCCCTGTATCAGGGCTGGGATGCAGATGGCCATTACTATGTGGCAAGCGAGCTGAAGGCGCTGGAAGGCACCTGCACCACCATCACCGAGTTTATGCCCGGTACCGTGTTCGATTCTTCCACCGGTCTCACCACCACCTGGTACCACCGCGACTGGGAATCCTATGATGCAGTAAAGGATAACGAATCCAGCGTTGCTGCTGTGCGCGAAGGCCTGGAAGCAGCCGTAAAGCGCCAGATGATGTCCGACGTGCCCTATGGCGTTCTGCTCTCCGGCGGCCTGGACAGCTCGGTTATTGCAGCAATCACTGCAAAATATGCAACGAACCGTATTGAATCCGGCGACACGGAGGCAGCCTGGTGGCCCCGTCTGCACTCCTTTGCTGTTGGCCTTAAGGATTCTCCCGACCTGGCAGCTGCCCGCAAGGCAGCCGATTTCATCGGCACCGTGCACCACGAAGTAAACTTTACCATTCAGGAAGCTCTGGATGCGGTAGACGACGTCATCTACCATCTGGAGACCTATGATATCACCACCGTACGCGCCGCCACCCCCATGTTCCTGCTGGCCCGCGTGATCAAGAGCATGGGTATTAAGATGGTGCTCTCCGGCGAAGGTTCCGACGAGCTGTTCGGCGGTTACCTGTATTTCCACAAGGCCCCCAATGCCCAGGAGTTCCATGAGGAAACGGTGCGCAAGCTTTCCAAGCTGCACCTGTACGATTGCCTGCGTGCCAACAAGGCCCTGGCTGCCTGGGGCGTGGAAGGCCGTGTGCCTTTCCTGGATAAGGAATTCATCGACATTGCCATGCGCCAGAACCCGGATGTTAAGATGAGCCGTATGCCCGACGGCAGCACCCGCATTGAAAAATGGATCGTCCGCGAGGCATTCAAGGATATGCTGCCCGACGAGATCGTATGGCGCCAGAAGGAACAGTTCTCCGACGGCGTGGGTTATTCCTGGATCGATACCCTGAAGAAGACCACCGACGAGATGGTAAGCGATGCTCAGTTTGCCATGGCAGATAAGCGCTTCCCCATCAACACTCCGGCCACCAAGGAAGAGTATTACTACCGCACCATTTTTGCCAAGCACTTCCCCTCGGAAAGCGCAGCAAAGTGCGTGCCGCATGAAGCATCTGTTGCCTGCTCCACCGCAAAGGCACTGGAATGGGATGAAAGCTTCCGCAAGATGAACGAGCCCAGCGGCCGCGCCATTGCAGGCGTGCATGAATCTGCTTACTGAGCCGATCATAAGAACAAAGAAAGAGTGCAGCTTTAGGGGCTGCACTCTTTTTGCCTGTAAACAGAATGTGAAAAATAGAGCCGGAGGGTTCACGAAACCGGAAATCAGTGCTAAAATAATGGCATTATAATAGGAATTCAAAGGGGAAAACTATGAAAAAACTGATTATTCCGCTGGCGGTAATTTGTGTGCTGCTTTGCGTTGTGCTTGCCTGGGGCGGAGCGGAACAGCCAAAACCGCAGCCGCAGCCTTCACAGGCAGCAGCGACCACACCCAAGCCGGCCGCAAAAGAGGCAGTTTCTCCCGCAACATACGGAACCGTAGACCTGAATGCAGAGGACATGGATTTTCAGCCCTTTGTCCTGGAAGAGCAGACCGGGGCAAAGCTGGTGCTGCTGAATTTCTGGGAGCCCTGGTGCGGCCCCTGTGTAAGAGAGATGCCCGACCTGCAGAAGCTGCAAGAGGCGTATAAGGACAAGGGCCTGCTGGTGATCGGTGTGTATTCCGCCTTTAACCAGGATAGCGAAGTGAAAAAGCTTGTGGCAGAAAAGGGAATCACTTATCCCATTCTGCGCTGCAACGACCATCTAGCTCAACTTCAGCAGGATTATGTGCCGGCCAGCTATTTTGCGGATGCCGAAGGTAATCTGCTGAGTGCTGAGCCCATCGTGGGTGCCCAGAGCTATGAGCAATGGGAGAGCATGGTGCAGGAATTCCTGAACGAGATGCAATAAAGCAGGAGCACATGCCGGAATGAAAAAGAATGTGCTTACGCTTTGCGCGCTGGCAGCTGCTATTGTGCTGATCCTGGCAGGGGTCCTGCAGGGGCAGCCGCAGGAAGTGCTGCAGAAGGCCGCCCGAATCTGTTTGGAGTGTGTTGGAATTGGATAACCGAAAGAGAACCGCCATACAGGCGGCGGCTGCCCTGCTACAGAATGCAAACCTGAAGGGCTTTTTTACGGGCAGCATCTACCAGGGAGCGGGGAAAACGGTGTGTGTTCCGGGCCTGAACTGTTATTCCTGCCCGGGAGCAGTTGGTTCCTGCCCCATCGGAGCGCTTCAGAACTCCCTTTCTGCCGCGCGCTTCCGCTTTCCTTATTATATAATTGGTCTGCTGCTGTTTTTTGGAGCCCTCTTCGGCAGGCTGATCTGCGGGTTTCTTTGTCCCTTTGGCCTGCTGCAGGACCTGCTGTTCCGCATTCCCGCGGCAGGAAAACGAAAGACCTGGAAAGGGGACCGGCTGCTGCGCCGGCTGAAATACGCGGTGCTGCTGGTGCTGGTGATCATTCTGCCGCTCAGCGTGAAACTTACGCCCTTTTTCTGCAAATACCTCTGCCCCTCCGGCACCTTGGCCGGAATCCTGCTGGCGTGCTCCAACACGGCGCTCTTTCGCGCGTTTGGCACGCGATTTGCATGGAAAGCGTGCATCCTGGGCATGATCCTGCTGGCAGGTGTGTGGATCGCGCGCCCGTTCTGCAAATATCTCTGCCCGCTGGGGGCAATTTACGGGCAGCTGAACCGCATCAGCCTTTTTCGCATGCATGTGAATGAAGAGGCCTGTGTTTCCTGCGGCAAATGCGCCGCAGTATGCGACATGGGCGTTGACCCCAGCCGCATGCCGAACCACAGCGAATGCATCCGCTGCGGCAGATGCACAGATGTGTGCCCGACCAAGGCGCTCAGATTTGGCTGCAGTCCGCTGAAAGACAAAAACAGAACCGCATAATGATAACAAAAACACCCTGATACCGCAGCATTTGCAGCTGACGGATTTCAGGGTGTTTTCTTGTGTTTAGGGGCAGAAGTGAAGAAAAATGAAATTCGTAAACGTTTTCGAAAAATTTCGGGAGAATTATGTGAAAGTATACAAATTCCCCAAATTATTCTTGTGGAAACGCCCCATTGTTTTGTGAAACTCGCCCATGCTATAATTCATTACGCCAGTTGGATAGAGTGTTTTTCCAACTTTATGCTTGTAGGTTGTTACCCAACGGGTATTACAATACTAAACTAAAAAAATGAAAGGAAAAGAAAAAATGAAAAAGTTCGTATGTCTCGTTCTTGCAATGCTGTTCGTTTTCAGTCTCTGCGCTTGCGGCGCAAAGCCTGCAGCAGCACCCGCAGCAGCAGCCCCCGCAGCTGATGCAAAACTGGTCGGCGTATCCATGCCCACCAAGGATCTCCAGCGTTGGAACCAGGACGGCGCCAACATGGAGAAGGAACTGATTGCAGCCGGTTACAAAGTTGACCTTCAGTACGGCAGCAACGATATCCCCACTCAGGTTTCTCAGGTTGAGAACATGATCGCAAACGGCTGCCAGGTTCTGGTTATTGCCGCAATCGATGGCGACTCTCTGGGCACTGTTCTTGCACAGGCCAAGGAGAAGGGCATCCCCGTTATCGCTTATGACCGTCTGATCATGGGTTCCGATGCAGTTACCTACTACGCAACCTTCGATAACTGGCTCGTTGGCGTAAAGCAGGGCGAATTCATCGAAGATGCTCTTGACCTCAAGAATGCAGCTGGCCCCTTCAACATCGAGTTCATCACCGGTGACCCCGGCGACAACAACATCAACTTCTTCTTTGATGGCGCTATGAGCATTCTGCAGCCCTACCTCGACAGCGGCAAGCTGGTTTGCCCCTCCGGCCAGACCGAGAAGGCAACCGTTGCAACTCCCAACTGGGCAACCGACGCAGCACAGGCTCGTTTCGAGACCATCCTGGGCTCCAACTATGCTGACGGCACCAAGCTGGATGCAGTTCTCTGCTCCAACGACTCCACCTCTCTGGGCGTACAGAACGCTCTGAAGGCAAACTACACTGGTGAGTGGCCTGTTCTGACCGGTCAGGACTGCGACATCCTCTCCACCAAGTCCATGCTCGCTGGCACTCAGTCCATGTCCGTCTTCAAGGATACCCGTACTCTGGCATCCAAGGTTGTTGAGATGGTTGATGCTATCATGCAGGGCAAAGAACCCCCCATCAACGACACCGAGACCTATGACAACGGCACTGGCATTATCCCCAGCTTCCTCTGCGAGCCCGTTGCCTGCACTCCCGACATGATCAACGACCTGCTGGTCGCATCCGGCTACTACACCGAGGCTGACCTCAAGTAAGATCAGGTTACAAATTAATACTCACGGGGCAAGGCGCTTAGGCGCCTTGCCCTATCTCCAAATATAAATAGTTCGGAGGCGATTGCTTGTCTGACATTATTCTGGAAATGAAAAATATCACCAAGGAATTCCCTGGTGTTAAAGCACTGGACGATGTTAACCTGGTGGTCAAGCGCGGCAGCATTCACGCACTGGTTGGTGAAAACGGCGCTGGTAAATCCACCCTGATGAAGGTCCTGAGCGGCATTCATCCTTATGGTTCCTACTCCGGTGATATTATTTATAACGGCGAAATCTGCAAATTCTCCAAGATCAAGGACAGTGAGGGCCTGGGTATTGTAATTATCCATCAGGAGCTTGCTCTGGTGCCCCAGATGTCCATTGGTGAAAATATGTTCCTTGGCAATGAGCGCGGCAAGCCCATGGCCATTAACTGGAACGAGACCTATGCCGAAGCTGATAAGTATCTGCGCGAAGTCGGCCTTGCCGAATCTTCCCGCACGCTGATCAAGGATATCGGCGTTGGCAAACAGCAGCTGGTGGAAATTGCAAAGGCTCTTTCCAAAAAGGCAAAGCTGCTGATCCTGGATGAGCCCACCTCTTCCCTGAACGAGACGGACTCCCAGGCTCTGCTGGACCTGCTCCTGCACTTTAAGGAGGAAGGTCTTACCTCCATTATTATTTCCCATAAGCTCAACGAAGTCTCCTACGTGGCAGATGACATCACCGTCATCCGCGATGGTCACACCATCGAGACGCTTACCAAGGGCATTGATGATTTCAGCGAAGACCGTATCATCCGCGGCATGGTCGGCCGTGAGATCACTGACCGCTTCCCCAAGCGCCATGATGTGGCCATTGGCGAGGTTGCTATGGAAGTGAAGGACTGGAATGTTTACCATCCCCTGTATGTGGGCAAGAAGGTTGTGGATAATGTTTCCCTCAACGTTCGCAAGGGCGAAGTGGTTGGCATTTCCGGCCTGATGGGCGCCGGTCGTACCGAGCTTGCCATGAGTATTTTTGGCCACAGCTACGGCACAGATATTTCCGGCCAGCTGTTCCTGAACGGTGAAGAAGTACACCTGAAGAATGTTAAGGATGCAATCAAGCACAAGCTTGCCTACGTTACCGAAGACCGCAAGGGCAGCGGACTGATCCTTTCCAACCCCATTCGTGTGAACTCCAGCCTTGCAAACCTGGAAGGTGTTTCCAACCACGGTGTGATCGATGCAGAAAAGGAATACGCAGAGGCAGTGGATTACAAGGAAAAGCTGCACACCAAGTGCCCCACGGTAGAACAGAATGTGGGCAACCTTTCCGGCGGCAACCAGCAGAAGGTACTGCTGGCCAAGTGGATGTTTACGGACCCCGATGTTCTGATCCTGGACGAACCCACCCGCGGCATTGACGTTGGTGCCAAGTACGAGATCTACTGCATCATCAACCAGCTGGCAGCTGAGGGCAAGTCGGTTATCATCATTTCTTCCGAACTTCCCGAAGTGCTTGGCATGAGCGACCGTATTTATGTGCTGAATGAAGGCCGCATTGTTGGCGAGTTTACACAGCAGGAAGCTTCCCAGGAAAAGATCATGGGTGCTATCCTCAAGTCCGGCAAGTAATAAAAAGGAGAAACGGGAATGAATAAGAATAAAGTTCTGGCCTTTGTCCAGAAATATACCATGGTGCTGATCCTGGTTCTTGTTGTTGGTTTCTTTACCTGGAGAACCGGCGGCAAGATCCTTCTGCCCCAGAATATCACAAACCTCTTTGCTCAGAACGCTTACGTGTTCGTACTGGCAACCGGTATGCTGCTCTGTATCCTGACCGGCGGCAACATCGACCTTAGTGTTGGTTCCGTTGTGTGCTTTGTTGGTGCCATCGGTGCTGTTGTTATGGATAAGGGCCTGAATATGTGGCTCGCTATCCTGATCATGCTGGCAATCGGTCTTCTGATCGGTGCATGGCAGGCATTCTGGATCGCACTGGTCCACGTACCTCCCTTTATCACCACTCTGGCCGGCATGCTGGTGTTCCGCGGCCTTTCCAACGTGGTGCTGCAGGGCAAGACCCTTGGTGTTGCAAACGAGACCTTCGTCCGCCTGTTCGGCGGCGGCGCAAACTGCTACATCCCCGATATCTTCGGCGGCCAGGGCATGAACATCCTGTGCCTGCTGGTTGGTGCAATTGCAATTGTTATCTACCTTGTTTCCACTTTCACTGGCCGTGCAAACCGCCTGAAGAAGGGTTATGAGGTTGAAAAGCTCGGTGCTACCATCGTAAAGTCTGTGATCATTGCTCTTGTGATCGCATTCTTCGCCGTAAAGCTGGCTCAGTACAAGGGCCTGCCCACTGCTATGATCTGGGTTGCTCTGATCATCGGCATTTACTCCTACATCACCTCCAAGACCACCACCGGCCGTCACTTCTATGCCGTTGGCGGCAACGAACTGGCAACCAAGCTTTCCGGTATCAACACCGAGAAGGTCTACTTCATTGCTTATGCAAACATGGGTCTGCTGGCCGCTTTCGCCGGCATGCTCACCATTGCCCGTCTTACTTCCGCACAGCCCACTTACGGCCAGAACTATGAAATGGACGCAATCGGCTCCTGCTTTATCGGCGGCGCATCCGCATACGGCGGTGTCGGTACCGTTCCCGGCGTTATCATTGGTGCACTGCTGATGGGTGTTATCAACATCGGTATGAGTATCATTGGTCTGGACGCCAACTACCAGAAGGTGGTTAAGGGCCTGGTTCTGCTGGCAGCTGTTATCTTCGACGTTGTCTCCAAGAAAAAGCAGAGATAATTTCAACCCAACTGCATAACAAAAGCCTCTGCCGAAAGGCAGAGGCTTTTTCATGTGATAAGAGTGCTGTCAGCGGGGAAGCTCAACAATAAACCGGTTCCAGCCATTCCGGCTTTCCGCACGGATTCTGCCGTGGTGCTCATGGGTGATGCTTTGCGCAATGGCAAGGCCAAGGCCGTAACTGTGGTTTTGTGCGCGGGAAGGATCTGCCCGGTAAAAGCGCTTGAACAGGTTTTTCAGGTCGCTCTCCGGGATGGGGTCTCCTTCGTTTTCCACACAGAGCTGAACTTTTTTGGGCGAGAGCTGCCGGAGGCTCAGCTGAGCTTTACCGCCCGGTGAAGCATATTTGGCTGCATTATCCAGCAGAATATCCACCAGCTGCTTCAGGTATGCCCGGTAACCGGTAAGAACAAGGTCCGGCTCAATCTCGTAGGTAAAGGAAAGGCCTTTTTCAAAAAATACCGGTTCAAACATCATGGCGGCGCTGCTTGCCACCTCACTGAGCGGAACTGCGGTTTTGGCGCTTTTGATGGTGCCTGCGTCCAGCCTTGCCAGGTCCAGCAGGCTCTCTACAAGGCCGCGCATCTGCTGCGCCATGGTTATGATGCTGCCGGAAAGCTGCGTGTGCTCTTCCGGGCTGCAGCCTGGGGCATGAAGAAGTTCTGCGTCGGTCATGATCACCGTCAGGGGAGTTTTCAGCTCGTGCGAAGCATCGGCAACAAACTGCTTCTGCTGCTGCCAGGCTTTTTCCACCGGCTTCACCGCCCATCGAGCCAGAAAATAGCTGATCGCCAAAAACACAAGAAATGCAGCGCTGCCAAGCAGGGCAAAGGTTTCTACCAGGCTGTGCAGCACAGCCTGTTCGCTGCTGATGTCAGCAAACACATAGCGGTGGCCGCGGGGAGTTTCTGCACGCAAAAAGCGCAGATGATAGCTGCTGAGCGTTCCATTATGGTCGGGCTCCCGGTCGGCAGCCGAAAGAAGCTCAGTCAGCAGCTCCGAATCAGAAAGGTCAAAAAAGCTGCCCCCCGTCTCAATGTTTTTTCCCTCGGGTGTAACCGTTATGCTGAAATAGGGCAGGTTGATCTCTTTCTCCTGCCGGTTCGGCGGAGCCATCTGCATAGGGCTGCGCGCAATGCGCTGCATCATCTGCGTGGAGTTTCGTTCCAGGCCGCGGCTGGTGGAGAAATACAGCAGCCCAAAGATCAGGCTGAGCATAATGGTAACGATGGTCATGTTGATCAGTATAAATTTCAGCCGAAGCCGCTTCAGCATTCTTCCGCCACCTCCAGGTGATAGCCCTGCCGCCGGATCGCCTCGATGCGGATGTTGGAGCCGATGCTCTGCAGCTTTTTGCGCAGAAAGCCCACATACACTTCCACATGGTTTTCTGTGGCGTTGGATTCAAAGCCCCAGATGCGAACGAGCAGCAGTTCTTTGGACATATTTTTTTCTTTCGTCTGCAGCAGAAAACGCATCAGGTCAAATTCGCGGTCGCTCAGGCGAATGGATTTTCCATTGCAGCTGAGGATGCAGGTGGAAAGGTCCAGGGAAGTGTTGCCATAGCTCATTTCGTCCACCTGGCCGCCCTGGCGCCGCAGCAGCGCATTGATGCAGGCGAGCAGCTCACGGGTGTCGAAGGGCTTGGTGAGGTAGTAGTCCGCGCCGGCGTTCAGCCCGGCAATGCGGTCTTCCACCTCGGACTTTGCCGTTAGCATAAGAATGGGCGTGGAGCAGCGCTTGGCGCGCACCTCGCGTGCCACCTGGTAACCATCCATGCCCGGCATCATCACATCCAGGATCAGCAGGTCGTAAATGCCAAGCGTGGCATACTCCTCGCCGGTCTCTCCATCGTAAACGCATTCCACGTCAAAGCCTTTGCGCGTAAGCAGCACCTTAATGGACTCTGCCAGCAGTTTTTCGTCTTCAATAATCAGTATTTTCATCAGGCATAGTGCTCCTTATATCTTTTTAGATTATATTACACCAGGGCACTGAATTTAAACTGAAAAAAGAAATGTGCAGCTGCCAAAAATCGGAAACTGCACATTTTATTTAATCTTTTCAATCCTGCACTTCATCCAGGTTGTTCCAGCCAAAGCGAATGATGGAGATGATCATGGAAACATCGCTTACCACTTCGTCAAGAATTCCGGCCCAGGAGCCAACAAGAATATCATAAAGGATCCAGAGCGGGGAATTGATGCAAAGCCCGGCGATGCGGATCTTGCGGGCGTTACGCGTGTACCCCCCTATGGTAGAGGCAATATTGCCTGCTACAGGCAGGAGAGAGAGCCAGCCGCCCCAGGTGAGTGCCAGCACAGCGCACTGCCCCACACAAAGCAGCGCACACATCCACCGGCTGCGAAGAAACGCGTTTTTGCTGCCCAGGCAAAAGGACCGAACCAGATTCAGTATATAACTGAAGCCGCCGGTGAACGCGCCAAGCAGCAGCAGGTGCGCTGTGTAAAAGGAGTAGGAAAGAAATTGCACCTGAAACAGCCTGCGATTATTTTTGCACTGGTAGGAGAGAAAGTACAGCACGGTTCCCAGCACACCAACCAGCTGGATAAGAATAGGATTCATGGGTCACAGCCTTTCCGCCGCCAGCGCGGCAGAACAGTTATTATTTCACAGGAGCACCACAGGCGGGGCATTCAAAGGCATCGCCCAGCACAAAACTGGTGCCGCAGAAGTCGCATACCACTCTGCGGGGATCGGCAGAGGATGCGGCAGCGGCAGCAGTGGGAACGTTGCGGCGGAGAAGAGCTTCGCAAATCTCCTGCCCCATCTGCTCAGCTGCGCAGTATTTGGGGTTGATATGCGGATCCGGCTCATGGTTCATCAGGGAAATACCGGGGCGGCGCAGACCGCCAGCCATGGGGTGCAGTTCGCCGGTGTCAATGCTGATCTCGCCGTTGTTCAGCTGCACATAGATCCGGCTGAACCAGGGAAAGTCCTCGTTCATGCGAATGGTAAGGTAAAACGTGTAGTGGTATTTGTAGCGGGGCGGATTGTAGCTGACCTGCTCCGTTTTCCCGTCGGGGGTCTTGCGGGTCTGCTTCAGTTCAGTGCGGCTGCTGGTAGGTTCGGCACGCACTTCTGTTACCGCCGAAAGAGGGATCACATCCGGGTTTTCATCCCGCCAGTTTTTGCTGCGGGTCAGGATGAAATTGCCGGCAGCTTCATCGATCATCAGGGTGTAATTGCCGGTAATTGTACGGGTGGGGTGAAACGCGGCAACGGCGGCAAGGTTTTCGCTGCGGTAGTTCAGGTGAGCCTGAATCCCATCCACCGTGGTGTGGCGGCGATCATCCATAAAGGGGCTGAGCTTGCCCGCACATTCCTTGCATAAGTTGCCATCCTCCAGCTTGCGGTTGCCCAGCAGGCCGATATCTCCGCCGCAGATGCTGCAGTTTTTCTTTTCAAACAATTTGCCGAACAGAGCCATTTTGGAACCTCCATCAATCAGGTTAACATAATATAAGAAAAGTCAGTGCTTCAAATCAGTAATCGAATTCGTTGCGGATGTGCCACAGACCATCGGTATCGCCGGTGTATTCCTCCCATTCGCCATCGGCATTCTGGATCCACCAGGTGTCGCCTTCGCATTCCATCCAGCCATAGTCGCCGTAATCGTTGGAAATGCCCTCGAACCAGTACTGCCACAGGGCAGGGTCCACATCGGTGTTGTACCACAGATAGGCGTCGGTCTCCTCGTCGTAGTAGCTTTCGTATTCATCCAGCCAGTACAGCTCGCGGTCGCTGCTGCTGAAAGAACCAAGGTCGTATAACCCGTCATCGGAAAGGGAGAGATACAGTGTGCTGCCAAAAATATCGGGATTGGTCTGGTTGACCACTTCCACATAGCCTGCGGGAGCATCTACTGAGCTGGGAAGGGGATCATCCACAGACTTGGGAAGAATAAAATTGCTTACAGCAAACCACACGGCAGCCACAAATATGGCAATCTTCAGTCCGGTATGCTTTTTCTTCTTATTGTTCACGGGCTGGTAAGTATAGTTCCGGCTTTCGGGTGTGCCGGGCTGAGTGCCCAGAGCATGGTAGGGTTCCTTAGCGATCAGCGTATCGTGCATCTCGTTCACCGGGGAAATGGTAAGCGGTGCTCCGCAGCCCTGGCAGTCCAGGCTTACGGAAGAAGAGGGAGCGTAGATCGTGGTACGGCCGCAGTATTCGCAGGTGGCCTCCAGTGGGGCGGCCTGGTTGTTATCGTCCATGACCACTTTGGCGTACCAGTTGCCGTTTTCGTCATAATAGCCGGCAGGGTACTGGGAACCGCCATACGTCCAGGGACTGGCAAAATACAGGTAATCGTGCAGCTGGCAGTAGCAGATCCAGGGCACGATCTGGTCAGTATAATAAGGCGGCTGATTCACACGCTCGCGGTGGGAACGAACCGCAGAACTGTCATTCTGTACCTGCTGCTGGGTGATGATCACCGGGGGCACATAGCTGTGCGTGTGAAACTGCTGGTGGGGCCGGGGAATATAATCGCGGTCACGGCCGGCGTAGGTATCGTACCGGCTGCTGTCGTAGCGGCCGGTGTTCCCGGTGTTGTGGCTGTTGCCTACCGATGTGTTCCAGTTTGAACCAGAGGAAGCAGGGCGGGAGGAATGGGAGGAGCTGCTGTGCCTGCTGGGCCCGCTGCTGTAGGAAGAACTGGAATGAGAGCTGGGGCGGCTGCTGTAGGAACTGCGGGAAGAGGAGCCATAAGAGGAAGAAGAGCTGCGCGAAGAACTGTATGAAGAGGAGCTCCGTGAGGAGCTGTAGGAGGAACTGCTGTGGGAAGAGCTGCTGCGGGAGGAGCTGGAAGAACTGCGGGAGCTGCTGGAACTGCTGTGGGAAGAACTTCCACCGGTACGTGGAGGCATAGGATCACCCCTGTTTCATAGTAGTATAGATATATCGATCAGTCATCAAAGGCATCGCTGGCCATATAATCCTTGCGGAAAGGTTCCGGGCGTTTGCAGGTTGACATAACTTCAACAAACCCATCCTCGCGGCTGCTCTGCTCCATGCATTCCAGCACGTCAAGCACGTGGTACGCCATTTCCTTGCTGGCGCGGTTTTCTTTGCCTTTGGCAATGGATTCTGCCAGCTCTGCCACGGCAAGGCCGCGGCTGTTGGCCGTGTAGGGGTTCACCATGGGCAGCTCTTTTACCACCGGCTCATCGATCAGGGAGAAGAAGTTGAGCGGGTGTTCCGGGTTCTGGTAAAGCTTCACAACGCCCTCATACCAGTTCGGGTCGCCCAGCAGGAGTACGCCCTTGGTTCCGTAAATGGCAAAATCTGCCCGGTCGCGCATGGTGGATTCGTGGTTTTCGTGCACGGTGCCAACAATGCCGTTTTCCAGCGTAAGCATGGCGGTCACCAGGCTTTCGTTGGGGGTGGAGAGGGTCTCGCCAAAGCCGGGGTTATCTTCCAGCTGGTTCTTACGGCTGGTGATGGGAGCCTGCACTGTGGCGGCAAGCCGTTTCACCGGCCCCAGAAGGGAGACCAGCGCTGTCATATGATACACCAGGTAGTCCCGCAGGCAGCCGGCTCCGGAGAGCTGCAGGAAGGGGAACAGCACCGTGAGAATATCGTTGCAGCGGTTAATAGAAAGGCTGAAGGAATAGATGTCGCCGATCAGGCCGTCGTCAATTGCTTTGCGGGCTGTCTGGAAGGAGGCACCCATAAATGTGTCGGGTGCAGAGCCCAGGTACAGGCCCTTTTCCTCTGCCAGCGCAATCACTTCTTTTGCCTGGGCAGTGGTCTCGCAGATGGTCTTTTCGGTGTAAACATGCTTGCCTGCCAGCAGAGCATCGCGGATAATGGAGTAGTGGCTGCCAACAGGGGTCAGCACCACAACCAAGTCGATCGTTGGGTCGGCCAGCATTTCCTCCAGCGTGCAGGCACGAATGCCGTATTTTTCTGCTTTAGCCTGTGCACGCTCCAGGTGGGCGGCACATACGGCTGTCAGCTTAAGGTTGGGAAAGATGGTGGAAATGTTGGTGAGGTATACATCGCTGATCTTGCCGGCGCCGATCACGCCTACGGTCATCTGTTTCATGGGTACACACTCCGGATGATATTTTTATATATAGGGAATCATACACCGTATAAAGGTTGACATAACACTATACAAAAATCCGTCAGCAAGCGGCTGCCTGCCGGCTGATTCGGCGGAAACGTATAGTATTTCTCTTGCTATCCATTATATTTTCCCTGCCAGATGCTGTCAATCTTTTCTGCCGCCCGCGGGAAAATTGACAAGCCCCCGGCGGGCAGGATATAATCTAAAAAACAGAAGCAAAGGAGAGAATCCAATGTATTTTAAAATGAACCACCAGAACTTTAATGTGTTCGATATGGAAAAGAGCCTGAAGTTCTATGAACAGGCACTTGGCCTCAAGCCCCTTCGCCGCTCCAAGGCAGCAGACGGCAGCTGGGAGATCGTAAAACTGGCCAATGAATCCACCACCTTTGAGCTGGAGCTTACCTGGATGAAGGAATATGACCGGCCCTATGACCTGGGTGACTGCGAATTCCACCTGGGCTTCTGCACCGATGATTACGATGCCGCCCACGCACTTCACCAGCAGATGGGCTGCATCTGTTTTGAAAACCCGGCCATGGGCCTGTATTTCATCTCTGACCCTGACGGCTACTGGCTGGAGATCACCCGGGCAAAATAAACGCAGCAAGGCAGGAGAGCCGCTATGGCACTGGAAGATTACTACTACCAACAGCTGAATAAATACGACCGCCAGGTCTACCACAGCATGCTCAAGGGCCTGGAAGGGCTGGAAGCCAGCTTTCCCGTGCCAAGGGAAACACCGGAAATTCTTTCGGATATTTTTTTCAAGCTGCGGCTGGACCACCCGGAGATCTTTTATGTTTCCGGCTTTTCCTACCGGGCCTATCCGGATGCCGACCAGGTGCTGCTGAGCCCGGATTATCTGTTTAAGAAAAAGCAGATCCAGGAGCATCAGAAAGCCATCGAGGCGCGGCTCAAGCGTTTAACAGCGTCGATGCTTTCGGCGGACGACGCAAAAAAGGAGCAGTATATCCATGATTTTATCTGCTCTTCCGTTACCTACGATAAGCTGAAAAAGCAGTATTCCCACGAGATCATCGGGCCCCTTACCCAGGGTGTTGGCGTATGCGAAGGCATTGCCAAAACCGTAAAGATCCTTTGCGACCGGCTGGGGATCCACTGCATGATCGCCATTTCCGAAGCAGCCCCGGAAAAGGGCATCCGCTACCGCCATGCCTGGAATGTACTGCAGCTGGGCGGAACCTATACCCATCTGGATGCCACCTTTGATAATTCGCTGCAGCGCAATGGCGTGATCCGCTATGATTATTATAACATCACCGATACGCAGATCTTCCGCGACCATCAGCCGCCCATCACACCGCTGCCGGCCTGCACCGATTCCAGGATCAGCTGGTATGCAAAAAACAAGCAGATCCTCACCAAGCCCGAGGATGTGGCAAACCGCGTGTCGCAGGCGGCGCGCAAGGGCAAAGACTATGTGTTTCAGTGGCGCGGCAGCTACCTGACCAGGGAGGTACTGCAGCAGCTCTGCAGCCAGATCGATGCCGGGGCCGAGGCAAAGGGCAAGTGTGCCGCCATTGGCCTGAACTGGCCGCAGGCAGTGTTTCAGGTGAGTTTTGCCCAGGAACGGCCCGCTCAGGTGGAACTGCAGGAGGCCGACGAGGGCAACAGCGAGGCAGAATAAGGCCGAAACGGCCGGTTTTAAATGAAATTATATTTTCCTCAAATAATTCCTTGACAAACGCAGGAATTATGGTATGGTAAATCACGAACTTGATAGAGGCGCAGCCGCGATGAGTATGCATGCGAAAACCGGAAGACACCGGCATGCAGAAGGGCAAGGCTGCCGAAGGGCTGCAGAGCTGTCTTGCCTGTAGTGCCTGGGGCGAAGGAGAACATCTTTCGCACTGTCACCCAACGGTGGAGAGCTGTCAGGCATTCGAATGATACAGGTTTTTTAAGGTTGTATTATGCGGCTGCGCTCCCATTATGGGAACGCAGCCGTTATTTTTTTGTTTTGGAGGAATCTCTTTATGTACGGAACGATTTGGGCACTGCTTCCGCCCGTGGTTGCCATTGCACTGGCACTCATCACCAAGGAAGTGTATTCTTCGCTGTTTATCGGCATTCTCACCGGCGCTCTCCTCATTAATGGCTTTGCACCCATCGCAACCCTTGATACTGTGATCAACGATGGTTTCATCTCCAGCGTGGCGGATGCCTGGAACGTGGGTATTTTCCTGTTCCTCATTTTCCTCGGCACTCTGGTTGCTCTTATGAACCGTGCCGGCGGCAGTGCAGCCTTCGGCCGCTGGGCAGAAAAGAACGTGAAGACCCGTGCCGGTGCTATGCTGGCAACCTTCGCTCTGGGCGTTCTCATCTTTGTGGATGACTACTTTAACTGCCTCACCGTTGGTGCTGTGATGCGTCCCCTCACCGACGGCCACCGCATCTCCCGCGCAAAGTTCGCTTTCATCATCGATGCAACTGCAGCCCCCATCTGCATGATCGCTCCTATCTCCTCCTGGGCCGCCGCCGTTTCCGGCATGGTGGACGAGGGAACCATGAGCGGTATTCAGCTGTTTGTGCGTGCGATTCCCTGGAACTACTACAGCCTGCTTACCATCGTGTTTGTCATTGGCCTTGCTCTGATGCAGTTCGACTTTGGCCCCATGAAGCTGCATGAGATGAACGCCCGCCTGAACGGCGATCTGTTTACCAGAGGCGAACGCCGCAGCGATGAAGCAGAACAGGTCCACTCCGATAAGGGCCGTGTGTTCGACCTGGTGATCCCCATTGCCGTGCTGATCGTTATGTGCGTGATCGGCATGATCTACGTTGGCGGCTTCTTCGACGGCGCTTCCTTTATCGATGCCTTTGGCGACACCGATGCTTCCGTTGGTCTGCCCTGGGGCACTCTGGTCGCTCTGATCTTCACCATCATCTACTACATCTGCCGCCGCCTGGTTTCCTTCAAGGACGCTATGGAGTGCCTCACCAAGGGCTTTATTGCCATGGTTCCCGCACT
>JAKSSN010000109.1 GCA_024403095.1 Oscillospiraceae bacterium | reverse complement strand
GTGGCCGAGTAGCTCAGTTGGTTAGAGCGCCGGCCTGTCACGCCGGAGGTCGAGGGTTCAAGCCCCTTCTCGGTCGCCACAGCTATGCTGCTATAGCTCAGCAGGTAGAGCGCATCCTTGGTAAGGATGAGGTCCCCAGTTCGAATCTGGGTAGCAGCTCCAATTCTGTAACAAAGTTCTTTGAACTTTTTAATATATATTTCTTCCCTTTAACGCCGCTCAAGCGGCTTACTCGGTACATATCATATCTTTGATATTTTACATATATATTAATTCTTTCGTCCGTCGGTTGAAAAACCGGCGTTATTTTTTTGTCCCGCTCCAAAATGGAGCATATTCATCTCATGCTCATTTCCGCGATCCCTGAACCGGGGATTGCGTTTTTTGTCCTTTTCAGGGTATAATACGAAAAAATTGCTTCAGAAGAGAGGCCTTCCCTATGCAAAAAATGATTCGAATCATCCCTTCCGTCATCGGCATTGCGCTGGTTCTTATCACCGGCAATGTTAAGCTTGCAGCCGGAATTGCGATTCTGCTGGTTGTGATTCTAAACCTGATTGCCAGGTTCTTCTTCCCCAAAAAAGAAGAAGTAAAAATCGACCTGAATCAGGCAAGTCCCGAGCAGCTTGCCTCCGCAGCCAAAACATCTCAGGATGCCACGTTCCGCCTGGCCGCCGCCCAGCAGCTGGATAGCCAGGAGGTTTGGAAATATATGGTGGAAAACGATGCGGACAATGCGCTCACGGCCATCTGCAGCTGCTCCGATGCCGAATTTCTGAAAGCCCTATACGAAAAGGATCCCGGCTCAGAGAAAAAGCCGGTTCTGCTTGCTCAGCTCAACAAGCTCACCGACCGGCAGTACCTGGTAAGCATGAATTCCTGCGAAGGGCAGGAGGAGCTGCTTGCCTTTATCCTGCAGGATCTGGATGAGGACCCTGCCTGGCGTTTCCTTTCCGACCAGGGAGAAGAAGACGCAAAGCTGGCCGCTCTTGAGCGCATCAGCGACCCTGCAGTTCTTGAGCAGATCGCTTCCCGGTCGCCCAACGAGTTCATTGCCGACGAAGCAAAAGAAAAACTGCAGAACATGTAATTATATATGGAGAGGTGCAGGTCACATTTATGACCTGCACCTCTTCTTTATGGGTGCATATTTTCCAGCAGCCAGCGGATGCCTTTTACAACCCTCTTTTCGGCGTTGGCAAAATGGCCGCCGCTGTTCCATTCAAAGATATGTTTTTTTACCGCCGGATCTGCTTCCAGCCGCTGGTCCTGCTGTTTGGTCTTCTCGCCTATAGTTGACATAATTTTGTTTTTCGTATTTGGTTCCTTACCGCCCAGGCTCAGGTACACAAGGCTGCCGCCCGGCGCATGGTGAACCTCCATATATTCGTCCCATCCCTGGTACCACAGGGATCCGGAGCAGCAGGCGCAGCCGGAGAGCACATTCACCTCATAGAGTGCCCAAAGCGAAAACAGGCCTGCAAGGGAGTAACCGGCCATATATAATTCGTTTACATAATTAGTGTAATGAGCCTGCACGTACGGAATCGCTTCCTCCGCCAGCCAGGCCAGGGTTTCATCTCCCTTTCCGGGGAAGTACCCGCCATCCGGGGCGTCTGCCGGCCAGGGGGAAAGGTCGCGAAGCCAGTCGTTCACTTCAAAGGCAATCACCTGCACGCCGTATTGCCCCAGCTGCGCGGTGATCTGGCGGTCCATCTCGGGCAATATATTCTCATCCCGCCGGGAAAAAGCCCAAAAGACCGTGGGGCCGGAACTGCCCAGCTGCCAGATATGGCAGGGCCGGTCTCCAATTACTACGCTCCGATCCATCGCTTCCCCTCCTGTTCCTCTCAGATGCACACATTTTACCACAACACAAAGCCGGCCGAAAGAGCTTGCGTGCGCAGGGATAAAAACCAGAGCTGCCCGGCGGGCAGCTCTGGTAATTGGGTACATATTCAATCAGCCGATGTGGATCACTTTTTCCATCAGGTCTGCTGCGGCAACGTTTGCGTTGTGGAAGCGCTCGCGCTTCTTGGTGATTTTGCCCACGTTAATTGCCTTCTGCGGGCAGTATTCAATGCAGGACATGCATCCGATGCAGTTTTTGCCGATGCTTGCCTTGCCTGCTACAAGGTGGATGTTCCCCTTTGGGCACAGCTTCACGCATTGCCCACAGGCCACGCACTGGTCGCTCACGCACATCTTGCCATTGATCTTCTGGTTGATCTTCTGAAATCCGGCGCTCTCTGCCTGGTTCAGGATGCGCTTGGGCGGTTTTTTGCTGCTCTTCTTCTGGGCAACAATGTCCAGGGCAATTTTTGCCGCGGCTGCTTCGCTGCGCTTCTGGGCACCGCTGAGGCTGGTGGGCGGGAAGGTGAGATAGTGGGGCATGAGCCAGATGGCAGAACAATGGTTGGAAACACCGGCCCAGTAATCCAGGCCAACGATCCGGTCGATCTTGTGCAGGCCGCAGCCCATATAGCCGGCATACTGCACCACAGCAAACTTATATGCGTTGGGAGCGATCTGGATGTCCTTTACATAGCTTTCCACCTCGCCGGGCAGGCCGCCGCCATAGCAGGGAAACACAAAGCCAACACGGTCATAGGAAGAAGCATCGTTGATCTCAGGGTAGGCGCGCATCATTACGATATCGGTGCTGCCCAGCATTGCTGCAATATTCTTTGCCATGTCAAGGCAGTTGCCGGAGCCGGAATAGCAGTAAATAATGTTTTTCATGAATTTGCCTCCATAGTTCATCTGTTTTCGTTACTTCTAATCCTATTCTATACACCATAAACCTCCCGGTCAAGAAACATGTATAGCCGAAATGGCGAAAAATCTGCGCTGAGCAAAGGAAAATCAGCACAGAAAAGCAGCCCGGGAATAGCACACGAGAGCCCGCTGTTCCGTGGATTTTCGGTTGAAAATCCGGGCGCAAAATGGGATAATAGACATATGAAATAGAAGAAAGGAAGATGATTATGTTAACCAGAAAATCTTCGCCTCAAAATGAGATCCTCTATGCCTCTCCTGCTGACCGGCCCATCCCCATGCGCCAGCAGCTTGCCTATGCATTTAACGAATTTGCCTCCAACCCCATCTATACCATCACGCTTTCGTTCCTCACCTTTTTCTACACGGACGTGCTGGGCATGGATGCCGCGCTGGTAGGTGTGATCATTCTTGCCAGCAAGATCTTCGACGGCATCAGTGACCTGTGGGCCGGCAACCTGATTGACCACACCCACACCAAAGCCGGTTCCGCCCGCCCCTGGGTGCTGCGCAGCGCAGTGCTGATGGCTCTTTCCTATGTGCTGCTTTTCACCGTTCCCGGCGGCGGCACGGCAGGCAAAGCCATTTATATCTTTGTTTCCTATAACTTTGCCATGACGGTCGCGTTTACCATTTACAACTGCGCCATCAACGCCATGCCGGTATATATGTCCAACCATTCAGCCAGCCGTGCCTCGGCGTATTCCATCCGCATGATCTTTGCCGGCGTGGTCCAGATGGTGTTCAGCATGTTCTGCCTGAACATTGTAGACGCCCTGGGCGGCGGACAGCGCGGCTGGGTGCTGATGGCCGCGATCTTTGGCACGCTTTCCTTCTTTGTAAGCCTGGTGGTGTATGCATGCACCCGCGAAACGGTTTCGGAAGTACAAAAGCAGGAAGAGGAAAAACTGCCCTTCAAAACCGCGATCCGCTCGGTTCTGCAGAATAAATACTGGTTTCTTGTGTTTGGCATGATCCTGATCATTGTGTTCCACCAGGTTGCCACCCTTACCGTTGGCGTTTACTATGCCAAGTACATTCTGTTTGATGAACTGCTGGCCGGTTCTCTGGTCACCTACCACCATGTAGGTGCTGGCATTGGCATGCTCAGCATGCCGTTTATCCTGAAGAAAAACGTTTCTAAGAAAACTGCAGTTGTCTGCGCCGCCTGGTGCATGCTGGCCGGCTCGGCCGTTGCCATTTTCCGCAGCAGCGGCATCTTCCTTATCCTGTCCCTGGCCCTGCGCGGCTGCGGCTTTGGCGTGGTGAACAGCCTTTACTACGGCATGCTGGCAGACTCGGTGGACTACGGCGAATGGAAGACCGGCATACGTGCCGCCGCAGTCACGACCAGCGCTGGCAGCGTGGGCCAAAAGCTTGGTTCCGGTGTTGGCACTGCTCTGATTGGCCTTGCCCTTTCCGCTGCCGGCTACAACGGCCTTGCCGCCGTGCAGCCGCAGGCAGCCGTTGGTGCCATCCGCTTTATCTTTGTGGTGTTCCCGGTGGTGCTGTATGCCGGCCTGCTTGTGCTGATGCACTTCTATGACCTGGATGCCAAACTGCCCGAGATCAAATCCTTCCTTGCCAAAAAGGCAGAGGTGAAAAAATGAGTATCACCCAGCCCCTGCCCTTTCAGGAGGGCGGATACACGGTTCAGGAGCTGCTTCCCGGCATCTACGGCATCGATACAGCCGGCGAGGAAAGCATGTACCTGGTGTGCGGAAGCGAAAAAGCCCTGCTGATCGACACCGGCAGTGACCCAGCCCCCATTCTGCCGCTGATTCGCAAGCTTACCGACCGGCCGGTGGAGCTTGCCCTCACCCACGCCCACTTTGACCATATGTATCACTGCGACGAGTTCCGCACCATTTACCTGCACAAGGCAGATGCCGAGGCCTGGAAACGGGTGCTTGGCCCCATTGTGTTTGTTTCCACCGCCGGCAGCGGGAAGAAGCCCAAGCACTATGATGTAAAAAACTGGCACTTGCTCGCAGGCGGCGATGAGATCTGCCTCGGCTCCCGCACACTGCGTGTTGTGGAAGCAAAAGGCCACACCCCCGGTTCCATCCTGCTGGTAAGTGATGCCGACCGGTGCATGTTCACCGGCGATGCTTTTGGTTCCGGCAGCTTTGCCTGGATGTGGATGCCCGGCTGCTCCTGCCTGAGCGACTACAGAAAAAGCCTGCAGGCAATGTGCCTGGAACTGGATGTACACCCGGATTACCGCCTCTTCGGCGGCCATCGCATCCAGGGCACAAGGAGCCCTGCCTATCCCGAGGCAAACCCGCTTACGGCAGCGATTGCCCATGATATGATCACCCTTTGTGAAAAGATCCTGGCAAAAGAACTCCAGCCCGTAAAAACCGAGCGCAATTTTGGGCTGAAGACGTATATGTACCGTTACAGGCAGGCGGCGATCGTGATCCGCCGAGGAAACATCAGATAAAGCAGAAAGGGAAACTACTATGACAGAAATGACCGTTTTGAACCAGGGTATTGTATGGTTTATGGCCTGGGAAGAATCCTTTATCGTTTGGCTGCAGCAGCTTGGCCAGGGCACTGCTATGCAGGCTGTGCTTGGTATACTGAACCAGTTCTTTTCCTTTTTGGGGGAAGAGATGATCTGCATCGCCGTGATGGGCATGGTGTACTGGGGCTTTAACAAGAAAAAAGGCGAAGCGATCGGTGCCGCTATCATGATCGCCAACGTGGGCATTGGCATGCTGAAGAACATCTTCAGCCGTATGCGCCCCTGGGCAAGCAGCGAACGCATTGAACTGCTGCGCGATGTAGACGGGTTTTCTTTTCCCAGCGGCCACAGTGCCAACTGCACGGCACTCTACCCCACCACAGCCATGGAATATAAAGAAAAGAAGTGGCTCACCGTGCTGGCCATCGCGGTTCCCCTGCTGTGCGGACTCAGCCGCTGCTATGTTGGCGCTCACTGGCCAACCGATGTGATCGTTGGGCTGCTGACCGGCCTTGTGATCTTTGCGGGAGTGGAGTTTCTTCTTCCCCGGTGCAAAAACAAATATGTGTTCTACTATGCGCTGATTGCTTTTTCCACCCTTGGTCTGTTCTATTG
>JAKSSN010000108.1 GCA_024403095.1 Oscillospiraceae bacterium | reverse complement strand
AGCCGCTGCTGATCGGCCTCAAAACGAATGATGCGGGATTCTTCGGTTTTTTCCGGCAGGTCCTTCAGCACATCTGTTTTTAACCGGCGCAGAACAAAGGGGCGGATCATGCGCCGGAGCTGCAGGGAGGCTTCCGCATCTCTTCGCTTGGTAATGGGGACCTCCAGCTCGGTGCGGAAATCCTCGTAATCATACAGGTAGCCGGGCATCAGAAAATCAAAAATACTCCAGAGCTCGCTGAGACGGTTTTCAATAGGCGTTCCGGTGAGTGCAAAGCGGTGCTTTGCGTGGATGATCTTCACGGCCTTCGCTGCAGCGGTGGTATGTGTTTTGATGAACTGCGCCTCGTCGATCACCTCATACAGGAAGGGAATATCCGCATAAAGGGGAGCATCGCGCTTGAGCAGATCGTAGGACGTGATCAGAACATCCCAGCGGGCATATTTCTCTATGAGTGCGGCGCGTTCAGGCTGGGTGCCGGTAATGGTCTGCACCTTCATTTCCGGAGCAAAGCGGGAAAACTCCTCTGCCCAGTTGTACACCAGAGAAGCGGGGCACACGATCAGCGATGTCCCGGGCGTCCCTTCCCGCAGTTCTGCCAGCAGCACGGAGATCATCTGCAGGGTCTTGCCCAGACCCATGTCATCCGCAAGAATGCCGCCAAAGCCGGAAGCGGCCAGGGTACGCAGCCATTTGTGGCCATAGGCCTGGTAGGCCCGCAGCACGTTCTCCATTCCGGCGGGGAGCTCATAGTCCGAGTCTTCAACGGTTTTAAAATCCTTGATCAGCTTTTTAAACAGCCGGTCACGGGTAGAGTAAAGCTTCGCGCTCTGCTCCATCATGCGGTCGAGATAAAGCGCCCGATAAAGCGGCAGCTGTATTTTGCCGCTTATAAATTCCCGAGGGGAGAGGTGCAGCGATTCCATCATGGCGCCAAGCTCTGCAACACTGTCGTCCAGATTTACAAATTCGCCGCTGTTCAGCCGGTGATATTTTTTCTTCAGCCGGTAGCTTTCCAGCAATTCCAGCAGCTCAGGCTGCGACAGATCCGAGGAGCTTACCGTCAGATCCATCAGGTCGCTTTCCACCGAAACGCCAACCTGAACCCGAACCCGGCGGCGGACCTTCAGTGCATCAAACTGGGAGGTTGCCAGCACTTCGCCAACTTCCCGCAGCCGGTCAACACCTTCTGTGAGCAGAGTGTAGAGCGCGTCCTCGTTTTGGGAGGCGAAAAACGTATTTTTTCGCAGTTCATCCCGGTCCGGGAAGTAGGTGAGCATCAGCTGCAGGGCTTCGGACTCGCGGATCCCGTTGCGCAGGTGCGCTCCGGTTGGAAAATCCCCCAAACGGTCGTCCAGGTCAAAACTGCGCTCCCCATACAGGGCAACCGGATGGCAGAGAGGATACCCGTTCTCAGCATCCAGATAAAAGAAAATCTCGGCGTCGGGGGGGATCAGCGAAAGCAGACGGTCGGGGTCCTGCTCAGTGATGTGCACGCTTTTTCGTAATTCGGGAAGAAAATCATAGTAGAATTCCGGCAGACGGCTGCGGCCGATATGAAGTGAAAATTCGCTGCCCTGTGCCACAGCAAACAGAGGATTGAGGCGCGTACAGGTTTCAAGCGAAAGGCGGTTAAAAACATCTTCGCCCACAAAATAGCGGTATTTGGCTCCACTGATCAGAGGAGGAAGAGAACCGGTGAGCAGAACGCCGTGAAAGGTTCCCAAAGAATCGGTGTCGTCCTGAATGGTCAGGGAGATTTCGGGATCCTGCTCCCTGAGCTCGAGCATGGTTTTTCGGTCGGTCAGCACAGAGGTGCCAAGAGCAATGGTGAAAAAATCATCCAGTACCGCTCCGGACAGAGGAATGGTAGAGTTCGGCTGCCGGGAAAAGGAAAGCGATTCCAGAGAATCCAGCTCGAATTCCATCAGATAGCGCCGGATCAGATCCAGATACTGCAGGCTGCGGCTCTCGCTGACTTCGTCATAACGGAAATTCAGCGTTAGCTTGGAGCCAAGCTCCATGGTCTCACGGTTGCGTATGCACTGCAGAAGACGCACAAGGTCACGCAGCAGGTACATCTTTCCGTCAATGCCTATGCGGAAGGAGAGCGTGCGGTCGGCCAGGTTCAGTTTTGGCTCAAGAATCACACTGCGAGATGCGGTGACATCAGCTTCTGTGCTGGAGCTAAGACGGCCAAGGCGGCTTTCGCGAAACGAGTTCAGCATCACAACGGCATTGATATCGCTGCTGTCACCGATGTTTTTCTCTTTCAGGTAGCTGTCCAGCCACTGCAGCAGAGCAAGCTGATGCTCACAGGGCTCCACCTGGCTGCCGCTGCGGGAGACCCAGCCGGTGTAGTGCGCCTTGCAGCCGGGAACACCGCAGCGCATCGATTTGATGGACGAGCGGGAAAACTGGATCAGGATCGTTTTGTCGCGGGTAGAATGGTCGGAAGAGGCGGTAACTGTGCCAATCAGGTCCGAACTTTCATAGGTGTAACCAAAACGGACATCCAGCTTAAAGATTCTTCGGTCGGAAAGGATGCGCCTGGCAGCCTCAAAACTGTCGTTATAGATCAGCAGATCGGAAGTGATCTGCTCCATGCGATAATAGTGGTATTCGCCGTCTTCCGGGGTTTGAAACGGATAGATCCTGGGGCGAACCGCTTTGGCTTCTTCTGCCGGCTGTGAAAGTGCAGCGGAATGCAGCTGGGGGAGCTGGCGGCGGGAAACGGCAAACAGAACTGCGGCAATATGGGCGCAGGGCTCATCTTCGGATGAGGCGGCGCAGGAGCAGCTCATGCGGTGGACGCGATTGTTTTGAATCTGTATATCAACAGAAACATTTTCAGCGTCGGAGACGGAGGCAGAGTAACAGCTTTCAGAGATCTGCAGATCCAGTACTTTGCCTGCAGAGGAAAGTGCGCGCCCTTTTTTTATGTTTGCAACGGAAAACAGATGCTGCCACTGTATCATTTATGAATCCCCCAATAAAACCACACGGCTATGCGAACAAAATTCAGTATCTTGTAATCATAGCAGAAATAAGGGACGTTTTCAATTTAAATGCAAAAAGAATAAAAAAGGTTTTTGCCCATTTTTTCTGCTGAATACAAGAAAAAGAATGCAAATTAACGCTTGTAATTGAAAATAAACAGGGGTATAATTATTGCGTTTAGTGTAGTCTGCATTATTATCTGCAGGCGAAGGAGGTAAGTATGAAAAAGATTATTGCAATGGTTCTTGCTCTGGCTGTGATCTGCAGCCTGGGTATTTATGGATTTGCTGCAGGTTCTGTAACTGGCGGCGATAAGACCGAAGCCGGCACCACCGAGGTACCTGAAGTTGTTCCCGCAATTGCCGACGAGGAAACCGCAGCTCTCAACGATGCAGTCAGCGCAGGCGACCCTGTATTCCTGATCTGCAATGTCGATACCGACAAGGTCGAGAACGTTATCCCTGCTTCTGAAGTTCAGATGGTAGGCCTGAAGAGCGCCAACAGCCTGAACGCAAAGGATGCCGAGGCTTTCAAGGCAGCATACAAAGAAGTAAGCAAGATCTCCGACAAGGTCGTGAAGTATTTCTTCTGGCTCGGTGTTCCCGAAGGAACGATCGGTGAAAACCAGTATCTGGCACTGCCCTTTGAGTGCGCCGGCGAGGATGTTGGCGTGATCGTAAACGGCACCGCTATGGATGTTGCAGAAGAGGGCGATGTTTACGTTGCAAAGCTGCTGGAGACCGGTGCAGTTGCAATTACGGTTGCCTAAGCAAACAAGATAGAATTGGAAAAGCAAACAAGGGCGGAAAATTTCCGCCCTTGTTTTTTTAGGAGACGCTATGAAGCAGATGAAACAATCCACCCGTATTCTTCTCCTTTGCATTGCTCTTTTGCTTGGCTGTGCAATGTTTGGAACGGCCATTGTGCTGCAGAAGAAAGCAAATGCCGAGGTGATCCCGGAGGCCGGAAGCAGTGCAAATGCGGACCGTCCCCTGCAGCATCTTTCCTGGGAAGGTAAGTACTGCCCGGTGAAACGCAGAATTTCTACTCTGCTGGTTCTGGGCACCGATGATATCGAAGGGCGTTACGAAAAAGGGCCGGAAGATGTAACGATGTTTTACAACGATGTGCTTTCGGATCTTTTGCTGGTGCTTGTGTTTGATGAAGACGCCAAAACGGTAACGCCTCTGCAGATCAACCGCGACACCATGTGCGATGTTTTCTGGCTGAGCGTGAACGGAAAAGTGGGCGGAACTGTAACCGAACAGATCGCCCTGGCCCATACCTATGGCAGCGGAAGCCAGGACAGCTGTGAAAATACCAGCAATACCGTATCCCGGCTGCTCTTTGATGCGCCCATCGATCATTATATCTCCTTTACCATGGATGCGGTGCCGCTGATGAACGACCTGGTTGGCGGAGTCACACTCACCCTGCAGGAGGCTGCGGTGGAGATCGATCCTGATTACCAGGCAGGAACAACCATTACACTAAAGGGAAAAGATGCGCTTCGCTTTGTGCGCTATCGTGATACTGCGCTGCTGGATTCCAACTTGCCGCGCATGAACCGCCAGCGCCTGTACCTTCAGAGCTTTCTGCCCGCTGCCCGGGCAAGCCTTGCTGCCAACAGCGACCTGGTCATCGATGCTTTCAAGGTGCTGGATCCTTATCTCTGCATGGACATGACGGTAAATGACCTTTCTGCCTATGTGGAACGGCTGGCAGAATATGAAATACTGCCCGTGCTGACAGCAGACGGGCAGTATGAAATGGGCGAGAATGTTGCGGAGTTCTATGTGGATAAAGATGAATTGTTTGCCTGCGCGGTAAAGGCTTTCTGCCGCGAGGATCAGTAACCTTCGGCCATGCGCTGTCTGCGCAGGAGCACGCGTTTTTCGCCGGCTTCCCATTCGGCAAGGTCTTCGGCACTCACCAGTTTTAAGCGGGGAACCGGAGTGGGGCGATGGGTCTCGTCATCCAGGGCGACCATTACCAGGTAAGCTGTGTTGATCAGGTGCTTTTTTCCGCCTTTATTTTCTTTATAAGTATCCACTCTAACTTCCATACTGCATTTTCCTACCCAGGAAATGCGGCCTTCCAGAGTGATGACATCGTTGAGCTTTGCGCCTTCTTTAAAGTCGAGCCGGTCAATGGAGGCAGTAACAACGCCGCGGTCGGCATGCCGCATGGCAACGATACCGGCCGTCATGTCGATCCAGCTGAGCAGCTGGCCGCCAAAGACCGAGCCGGATGCATTCATGTGGGAAGGAAGCAGAATGTAGGTTTGGACTGTTAGGGAATCGGAAACAAGACGACTTTCAACCATTGGAAAGATTCTCCTTTCATCTTTGTGAACCTTTAGTATCATCCTATCACTACGGAAGGTGGAATACAAGGGCGTTCACCGGCATCTTGATTCCAAAGAAGGCTTCGGGTATAATAGAAGGACTATTTACAGAACAAGAAGGACACAGCATGAGAATTACAGTAAAAGTGGGCACATCCACGCTGGCACACGCAACCGGCCGCATGAATATTCGCCGCGTTGAAGAGCTGGTGAAAACACTTTCCGACCTGAAAAACGCCGGTCACGAAATTATTCTGGTATCCAGCGGCGCCATTGGAATGGGAATTGGCAAGCTGGGGCTGAAAAGCCGCCCGACCGATATTCCTTCCAAGCAGGCAGCTGCTGCGGTGGGCCAGTGCGAGCTGATGTACACTTATGATAAGCTGTTTTCGGAATATAATCACACGGTAGGGCAGATCCTGCTAACCAAAACCGACTTTGATTCGGAAGAACGCCGCACCAATTTTATGAACACGCTGTTCCGCATGCTGGATTTTGGCGTGATTCCAATTATTAA
>JAKSSN010000107.1 GCA_024403095.1 Oscillospiraceae bacterium | reverse complement strand
TTACTAAATAGGAGGTTTATCGATGGGCGAAATCAAATATTCCTACATGGACCACTGGTTTATGCAGTCCCCGCAGGGGCTGACAAAACCAAATGTCAGGCGTTCCTACATGGAGTTCTACCTGAAGCAGATTGCAGCATTAGGTTTTAAGGGACTGGATATTTTTGGCTTTAATGTAATGACCTATGCCCACATGTTCGGCTCGTTTGAAAAATTTAATGAATATCTGCGGGAGATCGGCATGGAAAAGGTCACCAGCATTTTCCAGTGCTATATTGGCGATAATAAATCCATGCTGCCCCATGTGCCGGAGTGCCACGACCGCATTTTTAACCAGCTGGAGGGAATGTGCAGATCGGTGGAAGGCAACGGAGTTGAGAGCTTTATTATGATGCCGGCTGCCAGCTACTGCTACACAGAGCCGGTTACGGATGAGAAGATCAAGATTCTGGCAGACCTGTGGAATCGCGTTGGTCAGATGACGCTGGAAAAGTATGGAATGAAACTGGTGCAGCACCACGAATTCTGGAGCGGTCTGCGCGAGCTGGAGTGGATCCGCAAATTCTATGAATATACTGATCCGCGTTATGTTTTCTTCTTCTGTGATACCGCGCAGCATGTAATTGCCGGTATTGACCCTGCAGCTCTTTACGATGAACTGCACGACCGTATTGGCGGCTTCCACCTGAAAGACACACGCAACACAGATTTTACCTATTACCGTATTGCACCGGATACCGAACTTATGGTACCCGATGTGCCCCGCTGGTTCTTTGAAGCTGGTTCCGGCCAGGGGCTGGTAGATTTCCCCGCGGTGTATGAAATGATCAAAAAGCATGATTACAGCGGCTGGATCAGCGTGGAGCATGATAAGGCGGAAATTGGTGGAGGCAACTTCTCGGAAAGCACAGCAGTTTCTGCCTGGTATATCAACAACGTTTTAAATAAAATACTGTAAGGAGGGCATAGATATGGCAATCAAATGGGGCTATTCCATGAATGCATGGACGCACGAAGAGAATTCTGTACGTAAAGACCGTAATGAGCGCACCTTTAAAGTTATGTCCGCCGGTAAATTCAAGGGCGTTGAGCTGCAGGTAGGTTCCGGACGGTGGAATCCGCTGGGGCGCCCGTTGATCATCAGTCAGATCTATGGCAGCCGTGAAGAATTCGATGCCTACCTGAAGGGCCTGGGCATTGAGCAGATCATTACCTGGGACTATAACCCCGGCATGATGTGCGGAGAAGAGGGTGTTATGGGGCGCAATCCGTCCGACCCTGCTCAGCATGAGGGCATTGTTGCCGCTGTGGAGCAGTTTGTTGAGTTCCTCAGCAAGGTCGGGGCTAAAATCTTTGTGGTTCGGCCGATGAATTCCTATTGGCAGGTGGCACCGGTCACCGATGATAAGATCCTTGCTGCAGCAGAGTGCTGGAACAAGGTGGCAGCAATGGCAGCTAAATATGATGTAAAGATCATGATGCGTCCGGACTGGTTCTGCGCTGCCAACAGCCGCCATGCCATCGATCTGCTCATGGCAAATACAGACCCGAATCAGGTTGGCCTCTGCATCAACACCGGTGAGCTTGCTATGGTGGAGCTGGACCCCGTGGAACTGTACGAGGCATATGCTGATCGCGTTGGGCTGATTCAACTGAAGGATGCCCGTGTGGCAGATACACTGCAGGAATATAAAAAGCCCTTTGCAGAGGAGATCATCAAGAACGGCGGCGAGCGCGAGATCGACCGCTGGTTCTGGGAAATGGGCCGCTGCGAAGCCCCCGGCCTTGTGGACTTTAAGGCAATGATCAAGGCCGCAAAAGACCACGGCTACGATGGTTGGGTGGTTGTGGAAGGCGATGAGTCCCCGGATCCTCCTGCCAGTGTGCTGTTCAACAGCTGGTATGTACAGTATGTGCTGGAAAAAGTTTAAAGACGCGGGAAAACGGAACTGACGCAATTACGTATGTATGAATAATAAAGGAGAGCAGACCGATCAATCGGTCTGCTCTCTTTCTTACTTTTTCTTCTTTTTACGGGGTTTCGCATCCGGACCCTGCAGCCAGATTTTGATCTGAACAGGAACTTCGCGAAAAGCCCAGAGCACGCTGGTCTTAAAGCCGGCAGTACCCGCAGCAAGGCGCGTATTAGGGATGCCGGCAGCCTTAGCCAAAGCGGCACAGCGCCGGTAGTGGAAACGGTCCGTTGCGATCACCAGCGGCTCGGCTTCGGTGTATCCATGCTCCTTCAACAAGGGCAGGGAGAAAACAAAGTTCTCATAAGTGGTGGTGCTTCTGTCTTCAACAATAATGCGGGATTTTTCTATTTTTTCTTCCAGCAGCCACTTGCGCATGGCGTGGGCTTCCGGCAGGGATTCATTTTCAGTCTGCCCGCCGCTGACTAGAATTACGGCTTCGGGGTTGTGTTCCAGGTGGTAGGCACCACTGTCTAACCTGCCAACCAGCAGGTGACCGGGTTTTGTGCCGTTCAAGGAGGTGCCGGGGACCAGAACAAAACGCTCGTCTCCGCTTGCATGAACCGATTTTGGCAGCAGATTCTGGTATAAAAGAATAACTAAAAATAAAAGAACAAAAAACTGGGGAATCAGCAGAATCTTGCCAATGGGAGCCTGAAACAGCTCCTTCAGCTGCGGCAGCACACAGGTAAGGATCAGCGTCTGCACAGAAAGGAGTTCTGCGCAGGTGCGGCCTTCTGCGTGGGCGGGATCGTAGTCGCATTTTGTTATGATATAAAACAGAAAAATTGTAATCACAAACAGGACAAGCTGTTCAAATAAAGTGAGTGTCATAGGGAACCTCCGGGCAGTTTGTGTATTTACCATACCATATCAGCGGCAGATTAACAAGCACAGGAGAATGCTGCGGGCGATGGCTTTGCAAATGAATCAAATAAAGGTATAATAGATATAACAATGGTGCGGTACTAGTAAGGAGGTGGAAACAATGTCAAAAGTGCGCCTGAATGAAGATAAGGAAACGGTTCAGCAGATCCGTGAAGGGCTGGCGGCCAAGGGAGGCTATTGCCCCTGCCGCGTTGGAAAGAAAGAGGAATATAAATGCATGTGCCAGGAATTCCGCGACCAGATCGCAGACCCGGAATTCGAGGGCTACTGCCACTGCATGCTGTACTACAAAGAGAAATAATTATGTAAACTAAACTGCGTATTAAAAGAGCTGTACTTCGTTAAAAGTACAGCTCTTTTGCTCAGTTATGCTTTTGCGCACTCTTTAATTATGTCAATTGCCTTTGCCAGTACATCCATGGGAATATTCAGGGCAGGCAGCAAACGGACCTTATCCTTGGCGGTAAGGCAGAGAACACCTTTTTCAATGCAGGCAGCCAGTACTTCTCCGGCAGGTTTGGTGGTTTTAATGCCAATCATCAGGCCCATGCCGGTTACACCTTCAATGCCTTCGGCGCCGTCAAGAGCTTTTACAACATAATCGTGTTTGGCCTTTACATCAGCAAGCAGATCGCTGTTGATGCGGCGAATAATGCTGCAGGCACCGGCACAGGCAATGGGGTTGCCGCCAAAGGTGGAGCCGTGGTCGCCATAGCCCAGCACGCTCTGTACTTTTTCGCCCATCAGGCATGCGCCAAGGGGCAAACCGCCGCCGATGCCTTTGGCAGTGCTTACCACATCGGGCTGAATGCCATAATTCATATAGGCGTAAAGCTCGCCGGTTCTGCCGTTGCCGGTCTGAACCTCGTCGACCATCATAACGATGTCGTTTTCTTTGCAGAAGGCGTCAACACCCTTTACATATTCAGGGTCCAAAGGAATAACGCCGCCTTCACCCTGGATGCACTCGATGAGAACGCCGGCAATCTTGGTGGTTTTGGCAAGAGCTTTCAGTTCTTCCAGGTCTCCGGCATTAACGTGTGCAAAGCCGGGGGTGAGGGGCTGGAAAAGCTCGTGGTAGTGGTCCTGACCGGTAGCTGCCAGCGTGGTAAGCGTACGGCCGTGGAAGCTGTTGACCAGGGTTACGATCGTATAGCAGTCGGCGCCTTTCTTTTCGGCAGCGTATTTACGGGCAACCTTGATGGCGCATTCATTTGCTTCAGCACCGCTGTTGCTGAAAAACACTTTTTTCATACCGGTTTTTTCACACAGCATCGCAGCCAGCTCTGCACAGGGCTGGGTGTAATAGAGGTTGGACATATGCTGAACCTTACCCAGCTGCTCGATGACGGCCTGCTTCCATTCGTCGTCGCAGATGCCAAAACTGGTAACGCCAATACCGGAACCCATGTCGATATATTCCTTGCCGGTTTCGTCGTAAACAAGGCTGCCCTTGCCGCTCACGATCTCGACCTGAAAGCGCTTATAGGTGTTGGCAACATAATTATTATCAAGCTCTTTAATGCTCATTGTGATTCCTCCTGCAATGAAGCCAGACTGTGCCGGCTTTTTTGGTTTGCCTTATTATACAGGATATTCACGAAAATGCAAGAAGAAAATGAATAAAAATGCGAATACGAGTGAATAGAAATGAATAAATAAAAAATATGTGAATATTTTTCCGACCAGAACAAAAAACGGGGATGTATCCATAAGCGGATACATCCCCGATTTATATCAATGACTAAATCGATTAAACGATCAGACCGTATTTTTTTACCAACGGCTGAAGGTCTGCTTTGCTTAAGGGGCCTTCGTACAATGCACGGCCCTGATACAGGCGAAGTGCTTTTTCCAGCAGGGAAACATCGCTGCAATGCAGGCAAAGGGGCCTGGTGATCAGATACTGCAGTTCTGCAAAGCAGGCCAGATCCGATTCCGCCTGGATGCGAATAGCGAGTAATTCCACGCTGTCGTCCAGATCCTCCAGAGCTTCCTCAAGTGCCGGAGTGCAGTCGAGCACCTTATTGCACCGGATGTCGCGCGGCAGGAAAAAGGCTTTCTTTTCGGTTGCGGCAGGCAGCAGGGCGGCCTTGTCGGAATCCGGGGCAGGCAGCAAGGCATTCTTCCCGGCAAGTTTTTCACTTAAAGCGGCAATATGCTCCGGGGTGGTACCGCAGCACCCGCCAAAAATGCATACACCGGCAGCAAGGAGCTGGTCAGTAAAACTGGTGAACAGATCCGGCGGGCAGTCGTACACCGTTTTTCCGTCTTTCACTTCGGGCAAGCCGGCATTGGGCTTTGCAATCAGCGGCAGGCGGCTGACGGAACGCAGCTGGCGGATCAGTTCCAGCATGCCGTCGGGGCCGGCAGAGCAGTTCAGGCCAAATGCATCAACCCCCATGCCTTCCATGATCAGGGCAACGGCATCCAGGTCACTGCCGGAGATGGTTTTTCCGCTTTCTGTTGCGGAAAAAGTAACGAATACCGGCTTGTCGCTCACGCTGCGCACGGCCATCACAGCTGCGCGGGCATCGCTGACTGACATCTGCGTTTCAATCACAAAAAGGTCAACGCCAGCTTCTTCCAAAGCGGCAGCCTGCTCAGTGTAGATCTCCACAAGTGTTTCAAAGTCCACATCGCCCAAAGGACGCAGAAATTTGCCGGTAGCGGAGATGTCGCCGGCGACAAAGGCTTTGCCGGCCACAGCCTGTTTAGAAATGGCAACCAGTTTTTTGTTGTATTCCGCAGTCTGGCCTGTAATTCCGTTTTCACCAAGCTTTAAGGAGTTGGCACTGAAGGTTGGCGCATATACAATACGGCTTCCTGCCGCAACGTATTTCTGCTGCAGGTCAATAATTGCTTCCGGATGCTCCAGCACCCATTGTTCAGCGCAGATGCTTCCGTCATAACCGCGCTTTTGCAGTTCTGTGCCGGTAGCACCATCGACGATCAGGGGATAATACAGTTCCATAGCAGTTACTCCTCATAAAAAATCATGTGGTTGATGAATTCTTCATTAAAATCCGCATTGCCGGATAATTCAATGTATCTGCATTTCTGCTGCAATAACAGCAGGCTTTCCTGCATTGCGGAAGAAACAACAGCGGCAGAAGC
>JAKSSN010000106.1 GCA_024403095.1 Oscillospiraceae bacterium | reverse complement strand
TATTATATCAGCGATTATGCCACAGCGCTATGGAATATTTTGTCATGGCTGTTTTGATCTGTTTGTTGATCATTCATGCAAAAAAGCAGGCCTTCCAGAGAAGGCCTGCTGACTTAAGCAATTCTAAAGTAAGAGAGCAAATATTGAATTACCGAATTACTCAAATTCCACAGTGCCGGTGGGTTTGGGCGTGAAATCGTAGAGAACGCGGTTGATGCCGGGAACCTCGTGAGTGATACGGTCGGTGATGTGGACCATCAGGTCGTGAGGAATCTGGGCAACATAGGCAGTCATAACATCGGTGGTGATGATGGCGCGTACGATGCAGCACCACTCAAAGGCGCGCTTGCCATCCTTGATGCCGGTGGAACGGAAATCGGGAACCACAGTGAAGTACTGCCATACCTTGCCTTCCAGGCCATTCTTGGCAAACTCTTCGCGCAGGATCGCGTCGGATTCGCGAACAGCTTCCAGACGGTCGCGGGTGATGGCACCGGGGCAGCGTACGCCCAGACCGGGGCCGGGGAAGGGCTGGCGGTAGACCATGCCGTGGGGCAGGCCGAGCTGATCGCCGACAACGCGGACTTCATCCTTGAACAGGATGCGGACCGGCTCTACCAGTTCAAAGTTCATATCCTCGGGCAGGCCGCCGGCATTGTGGTGGGCCTTGATGCCGTTTTCGGATTCCAGAATGTCGGGCCAGATGGTGCCCTGGGCAAGGAACTCGATACCGTCGAGCTTGCGGGCCTCTTCAGCGAATACTTCAATGAATTCGCCGCCAATGATCTTGCGCTTGGTTTCGGGGTCGGAAACACCGGCAAGCTTATCCAGGAAGCGGTCGGTTGCGTCCACATAGATGAGGTTGGCATTCATCTGGTTGCGGAACACTTCAATGACCTGCTCGGGCTCACCCTTGCGCAGAAGACCATGGTTTACATGAACGCAGACCAGCTGCTGGCCGATTGCCTTGATAAGCAGGGCAGCAACAACAGAGGAGTCAACACCGCCGGAAAGGGCAAGCAGAACCTTTTTATCGCCGACCTGGGCGCGGATCTCAGCAATCTGCTCGTCAATGAAAGCCTGGGCAAGCTCGGGAGTGGTGATTCGCTGCATGGATTCGGGACGTCTATCCATTTTGGGTACCTCCATATTTTATTTAAATTAAAATGATATAAATATGATATCATAAGGAAAAGTATTTGAAAAGCAGGGAATCATTTTTTCTGCCCAAACCGGACGGAAGAAGGGTGCCATTGAATTCCGGGCGGCAAAGTGCTATCATCATAAGAACTGAGATTACAAGCGTAAAGGATATTACTGCTATGGATATTAACAGCTGTTTTGAACACCTGAATGTTGGCCTGCCGGAGGACATCCTCCGCTATAAGCTGAAGGGCGATTTTGCCAATGCCGTCCGCATGATCGACAAGCGCCTGGGCGAAGGCACGGCGGACCCTGCACTCGCTGCCTGCCTGCGTGCAGAGCGGGAGATGATCCTGCGCACACCGCGGGATTTTCCCTATACAAAAGAGCAGGCAATGGAGATCATCCACCGGGACATCCCGGATTTTACCGAGGAAGAATTTGAAGCGCGTGTGGATAACGGCACAGTGCGCTGGATCTTTATTGACGGCGAGCCCCACTATTTCCGCCGCTTTTACCCCACACTGATTAAAACTGAGCCTGCGTTTGCCCGCAGAGCCGGCAAAATCCCCGGCACAACGGCGGCTCAGGCCGGCGCAGAGAACCCGCTGAACCGCTGCATCCATATCATGAAGGAACAGGGCAGCATGGCCTGCCGGATGCGCATCCGTGCCTCGGTGAAAATGGACGACGAGCGCTTCAAACCCGGAATGCAGGTGCTTGCCCATCTGCCCATCCCGGCTGACTGCGAGCAGCAGAGCGAGATCGTGATTGAAAAGATGGAGCCTGCGAACGGGCATATTGACCCTGCCGATGCGGCAGCACGCACCGTGTGGTGGAGCGAATGCATGCAGGAAAACCATGAGTTTGCTGTGGAATATTCCTATGTGCACCGCGAAGTGTGGCACGGAGAAAACTACCGGGGAACCCCGGACCCGGATGCAGGAAAGTATCTCTGCGAGCAGGCACCGCACATCCTGTTTACTCCCTACCTGAAGAATCTGGCAGCATCCATCACCGAAGGCATTACGGAGCCGATGGAAAAAGCCCGCGCGATCTTCGATTTTATTACAACAAAAATGAAGTATACCTTTATGCCGGAATACTTTACCATGGAAAACATTGCAGAGAACTGTGCCCGCAGCCGCACGGGCGATTGCGGTGTGTTCGCGCTGCTGTTCATCACCCTGTGCCGCATCTGCGGAATCCCTGCCTGCTGGCAGAGCGGGCTGGATGCAGAGCCGGATGAGGTGGGCTGCCACGACTGGGCACGCTTTTATGTGGAGCCGTACGGCTGGCTGCTGGCAGACCCCAGCTACGGTGTTTCTTCCCACCGCGTGGGAGATGAGGAACGCCGCCAGTTCTACTTTGGCAATCTGGAGCCCTGGCGCATGGTAGCCAACCGGGAATTCCAGGCGGCATTCCAGAAAGAAAAACAGGGCTGGCGCGCAGACCCCTACGATAACCAGTCCGGTGAAATGGAAGCCGATGGCATTGGCCTGAGCTTTGCAGAGCTTGACTGCAATCAGGAAATGCTCAGCTACGAAGAAATTTAATATTAAAAATAGAAAAAAGCTTCTTCCAAACGGAAGAAGCTTTTTTTGTTATCAGCCGTTGGCTGTTTCCAGCAGGTAAGGCATAAAGTAGCGGATCTGCTTATACCACCAGGGCCAGTCGTGGTTTACATCGTAACCCCAGAAGTCTACCCAGGCATGAATGCCCTTGGCATCAAACTGATCCTTGAGAATGCGGGAGGTGCGGATTCCTTCATCCTCCCAGGCACCCTGACCAACGCAGACGATCAGGCGCTTCTGGTTATAGAGGTTGATGTAGGGGTGATCCCAGGCCATCTGAGGAATGAAGGCAAGGGGAGAACTCTGGTACAGAACTTCGTTGCTCCATCCGCCCCAGAAATAGGCGGTGTCGTAGCAGCCGCTCAGGGCACAGCAGCCGCTGAACAGCTCGGGACGGCGAAGGAAAGTGATGAGAGCGTGGTTTGCGCCAAGGCTGAAGCCCGTGACAATGGGAAGCTTGCCGGTGCCGTTTTTCCAGCGCACATAAGGTACGGCCTCATTCACAATATACTGAACATACATTTCCTGCATCCAGGCGCGATGACCCTTGTCGCCATTGGTGTCGGACCAGCTTTCGGTGTCGACGGTGTCAACAACAAAGAGCTGAATGGCTCCGCTGTCGATATAGTCGGAGAGAACGCCGGGCATGTTGAATGCCTCCCAGTTATCGCACATACCATCCTGGCAGGGGAAAGCAATCACGGGAACGCCCGTCCAGCCGTATACCAGCATGTGCATGTTGCGGTTCAGATGGCCGCTGTAATGTTCAATATATTCTCTGTTCATGGATGTAGTTTCCTTTCCGGTACTAATATTACAGATTTGGGTATTTTATAGCCAAAACCGTATGCCGTCAACCGGATCTTAGTCTTCTTTCTGCGTCTGGCTGATTTTCATGGCTTTGCAGATGGTCTTCAGCAGGGGCGGCAGGACAAAGCCATAGGCAACGGCCTTGACTACGCAAACAATGATGCGCACCAGCAGGGAGCCAAAGATATAGGCAAAGGAATAGTAGCCATAGATCTTGCTGTCGATGTACATCACGCCGGTGTTCAGGGCGGTGATCATGAGCTCGCTGAGCACGATGAGAACGATCATTTCCTTATCGCCCACAGAGAAGCTGCGCTTTTTGGCCCAAAGACCAACCACAAGGCCGCAGATGATATAGGGCAGCATCCAGAGCACGGTGGTAACCGAAACACCATACTTCAGCAGCTGGTAGATCAGGGTGCCGATGGCACCAACGGCCATGCCGTCGACCGGGCCGAACAGCAGGGCGCCAATGTGAATGGGCAGGGTCTCAAAGGTGATCTTGATGTTGCCAAGATCCAGCGCAATAAAGCCAAGCACGGCACACATGGCGGCCATCATGGCGTTTACTGCAAGGCGTTTGGTGGGGGTGCGGGTGTTCATAAATAAAAAAACTCCTTTCACGGCTTGTCCCAGCCACGAAAGGATGTTTTTTGAATCCTGTGTGGCAGCGGAAGGGGAGTGACATCGCGGCAAATCTGCCTTCGTCCGCGGACAACTTCCCATCCCGCGGCACTTAACGCGTCAAACCTACTCTGACCGGATATTAAATTAAGGGGTATTGCGCACAAGTAGAAAATCAGAAAGCAGCACGTTCTGCGGCTTCCATCAGATGCTTGCAGAGCACGGCGGTAGTTACACCGCCAACTCCGCCGGGTACGGGGCTGATGGCTTTTACGCCATCGGCAACGGCATCAAAATCCACGTCGCCGGTCAGCTTGCCCTCAGGCGTGACATTAATGCCAACATCAATGATCACCTGGTTGGGATTGGTAAACTCAGGCCCAACAAAACCCGCTTTGCCAACGGCGGCGATCAGCAGATCGGCCTGGCTGCACAGGGCAGCAATGTTCTGCGTGCGGGAATGACACATGGTAACAGTGGCATCCCGCTGCTGGAGCAGCATGGAAACAGGCTTGCCGATCACCAGGCTGCGGCCAATTACAGCTGCATTCTTTCCGGCAACATCCACGCCATAATAATTCAGGATCTCGATGACGGCCTGTGCGGTGCAGGGGGCAAAGCCCTCGCCGCGGCCGGTGAACACCGTGGAGAGAGAGGCATCGGTGATGCAGTCCATATCCTTGGCTGCTTTCAGGCGGTTGCAGATCGCGCGCTCATCGATGTGGCGGGGCAGGGGGCGCAGCAGAAGGCAGCCGTCGATGCCGGGGTCGGCGTTGATCTCGTCGATCACAGCTTCCAGCTGTTCCTGCGAGCACAGGTCGGGCAGATTTTTCTGCACAACTTCGATGCCGCATTTTTCGCAGCGGCTCAGAGCACCGCGGATATAACTCAGGTCACTTTCATTTTCCCCAACGCGCACGATGGCAAGAGTGGGGGTGATGCCGCGTTCGGCCAGTGCATCGGCGCGGCGGCGGATATCTTCGGTCAGCGCGTCGGCGACCGGTTTTCCTTTCAGCAGTTCAGGCATTGGTGTTTCCTCTCAAAGCTTCCGTGACGGAGGAGAGCATCCTTTCGGCACGGGGCAGATATTCTTTTAATATGGTTTCAGTCTTTTCTTCAATCCGGGCAGCCTCGGGGGAGGAGCGGATCGACCGGGTGTTGATATAAATATTCAAAGCAGCGCATTCCATGGCGGCACGGCAGAGCGCGGCTCCGCAGGCAACATCGGAAATAAGCAGGCGGCTGCATTTTTCCAGGGTCTCTTCCAGCAGCTGAACGGTTTCGCAGCAGCAGTCCAGTATCCCGCAAACGGCACTGCAGGCCTGAATCGAGGCCTGGGCAAAAAGTTCTGCATAGCCGGGCGTATCCTTTGGCAGCGCGTAGATGCGGGAGAGCGGAAGAAAGGCCTCGGCATCGGCATCGGACAGGCGAAGGAATTCAGCCTGAAGACTTGCACAGCGAGAGATGATGCGGTGCATGTCTGCTTCCACAGCAATATATTTCTTTTTCCCAAGAGTCAGATTTGCAGCCATGGAGCAGAGAGATGCACCAAGGGCAGCTGCAAGAGCGGCCGCGCTGCCACCGCCGGGGGCCGACGAGGCGGACGCCAGATCCTGAAGATATTCACCTGTAGTACGGCTTTCTGTCATAAGAATGCACGCCTTCCTGTGGGTTTGCGGCATTATATCATACCGATGCACGGATGTACAGATATAAGGAGGAAAAGTACTATTTTCTACAGGATTTAGACGGTGAGATCTGCGTGCAGACGATAAAAAGAGGGATGACAAAAAAAGCGAAACGGAATATAATACAATAGATTATGTGTCGACTCGTTTCGGCAAAATAATACGATTCAAACACGGAAGTGAAACCTTGAAACGATTGAAAATCAGCGCAGCG
>JAKSSN010000105.1 GCA_024403095.1 Oscillospiraceae bacterium | reverse complement strand
CACCTGGTTTTACTCCGCTCTGTATAATGGCAGCTACATGGTAATCGATATGATTCTCTGCCTTGTAATTGCAGCTTTGATCTACAAGCCCCTGGGCAAGTATATCCGCGGCGAAGATCTGGCCTGATAATTGTTGTATCCCCCGCTGCGGCGGGGGATTTTTTGCAAGAATCCGCAGAATACTGCAGAAAAACGCGAAAAATCTATTGACAACTGTATTTATGCCGTTGTATTATATCTGAGCGCTCCAAAGACAGCAGGTGATCCGCAAGGTTCGTAAGTCCTGCCGAGGACAAAATTACAATCCAAAAGTTTGTTTTTTGTGCCTTTGTGTCTGATTGCGGATGCAAGGGTTTTCTTTTTGAGCGTGTAAGTATCATCCTATATTCCGGAGGTGAAAACCACATGCCTAACGCAAAAGTTCTCAGTGAGAAGCAGGCGATCGTTGCTGCACTCGTAGAGCGTATCCAGAATGCCCAGTCCGGTATTCTCGTCGACTACAAGGGTATCACCGTCGCTGAAGACACCGAGCTTCGTGCAGCTCTCCGCAAGGATGGCGTCGATTACTCTGTTGTCAAGAACACCCTCACCAGAAAAGCACTGGACCAGCTTGATATGAGCGCCCTTGACGAGCATCTCAACGGTACCACTTCTCTGGCAACCTGCTCCACCGATCCTATCGCTCCCTTCCGTCTCATCAATGAGTACAGCAAGAAGCTCAACGAGCGCTTCAACATCAAGGCTGCATTCATGGAGGGCAAAGTCCTGAGCGAGCAGGAAATCGCAGAGCTTTCCACCCTGACTTCCAAGAACGACCTGTACAGCAAGCTGGCAGGTTCTCTGAACGCCATCATGGGCGGCCTGGCTGTCTGCCTGGCAGAAGTCATCGAGCAGAAGGGCGGCGCTCCCGAGTCCGCTCCCGCAGCAGAATAATTCAGCTGCACACAACTAATTTTATTGGAGGATAAGTAATTATGGCTAGCGAAAAAATCACCGCTATGGTCGAAGAGATCAAGGCACTTTCCGTTCTCGAGCTCAAGGAGCTCGTTGACACCATCTGCGACACCTTTGGTGTTTCCGCAGTTGCAGCAGCAGCAGCAGGCCCCGCAGTTGCAGTCGAGGCAGTTGCAGAGCAGACCGAGTTTGACGTTGTTATGACCAGCTTTGGCGCTGAGAAGATCAAGGTCATCAAGGAAGTCCGCGCTATCACCGGTCTTGGCCTTGCTGATGCAAAGGCTCTGGTTGAAGGCATTCCTGCAAAGCTCAAGGAAGGCGTTGACAAGGAGACCGCAGAGGCTGTTAAGGCTCAGCTCGAAGCAGTTGGCGCAACCGTCGAAATCAAGTAATTTATACCTGATTCAAAACAACGAATCCCTCTCTGCCAAACGGCAGAGAGGGATTTTTTATGCATAAAAAGGCAGGGAACACAGAATGGTTTGTTCCCTGCTTTTGTGCTTATTCGGCTTTTGCAGCAGCTTCGGCAGCTGCTTTTTCAGCGGCACGGGCGGCAGCTTTCTTTTCCATGTGGGCATAGTAGCTGTTGGCAACCTGCTGCAGCTCCTCTTTGGGAACGATCAGCTTGTCCAGCTCCTGGCGGGTAGCAAACAGAATGGTACCATACTGGCCAAAATCGCGGCCGGCCTGCTTGCAGTCGTTCAGGTACTTTTCAACCTTTTCGGCATACATGGGAACGGGGAACATTTCGCCTTCTCCGCAGAAGAGGGTAAGCGCACGGCCTACACCATATTTCAGGTCCCACTGAGCCACTACGCTGTCGTAGTTGCCCTTGTAGCTGTAATGGCCGCAGGAGGAGATGAGTACATGGCGCTGGCGCTCTTCATCATAGCGGGCGGGATGAGTTCCGCAGCCTTTGCCGTCCTGACGGTCCAGAATCACGGGGCGGTTCAGCGGGCACAGACGGTCCATAAAGATCTTCATGGTGCCGGGCAGAGAGTAGTAGAACAGGGGGAAGCTCCAGATGAGAACATCGGCTTCGGTGAACAGGCGAATGGCTTCGTCCATATCGTCGCCGGTCTGCACGCAGTGGCCGGGAGTGGTCTTCCAGCAGCCAAAGCATCCCTTGCAGGGCTTGATGTTCATGGTGGAAGTGTTGATCTGGTTGATCTCCACATCGTCTCTTACTTCCTGAATGCCTTCCAGAAACTTGCGGGTCATGCGCAGGCTGTTGCTGCGTTCCAAACGGGGGCTGCCGTTAATGACAAGAATTTTCATATTAGTTCTCCTTAATGCTAAATTATTCCAGTATATAATTGCCGGGGCGTTTTTCCATCATGGCGCGGGATGCTTCGGCCTTGTCTTTGGTAGAGGCGGTGTAAATGCCCTGAATCTCCTCGGCCCAAAGGCCTACCTGAGCGCTGGAATCCGCGGCAATGTTAATGCACTTTTTGCACATCTGCACGGCGATGGGGGATTTTTCGGCAAGGATACGGCCGTATTTCAGGGTGGCCTCTTCCAGCTCTTCCAGCGGGACCACGCGCTCTACCAGCCCAATGCGCTGGGCTTCCTTCACGTCGATCTGTTCGCAGGTCATGGCAAGCAGCTTTGTCATACCGGGGCCAATCAGCTGGGTCAGGCGGGTGGTTCCACCCAGATCGGTGCTGATGCCAACATCCACTTCCTTTAGCGCAAACTTGGCATTTTCGGCAGCAATGCGAAAATCGCATGCAGCAACCAGCTCCATGGCAGTGCCAAGGCAGGCGCCCTGAATACCAACCACAACGGGAAGATTAAAATCATGCCAGAATTTGTAGGCGTTCTGCCAGTAGCAAACGCCGTAAAGGCTGCGGCCGGGCGTGCCGATCACAGAGCGCGCATAGTTCAGGTCGATACCGGCGGAAAAGTGGCGCCCTTCCGCAAGGATGGCGATGGCGCGCAGATTGGTATTGCGAACGATCTCGGTCTGCTGAAGCTCCATCATGGCTTCGTAAAACGGGGCGCTGATGGTGTTCAGCTTGTCAGGCCGATTCAAGCGGACAATGCCGAGATAGGGGTTCTGGCTGTCGATCTCAAAACTGAAAAATTCCTGATAGCTCATAGTTCACCTCAAGGTACGGTAATATTCGTTTTAACAGCTCAATTATATTATGATTGGCCGCTGTTCGCAATGTGCGTTTGCCACAATTTATGAGCGGAGCAGGACGAGCGGAAAAAGCCGTCAAGCTGCTGCATGCAGGAACAGGACCGAAAGCAAAATTGCCTTCGGTCCTGTTTGTTATACACTGTCGTCTCTCAGAATGCGGCAGGCAACTTCGTGCCCGGCAATCAGGTTGGCTCCGTGGTAATAAAAGACAACTCCGTCGCAGGGGGCCGTAAGGGCCTCAAGCAGGCTGCCTTCCATGGGGTCCATGATCTCTGCCAGCACATCACCGGCGCAAACGTGTTCGCCCAGCTTCCGGCGCTTCAGCATAAGGCCTCCGCAGCTGTTTAGAATATTTTTCAGGCTGCTTTCGCGAAAAACACGGGGGTGCTCGCAGAGCGGCTGAATATCCACATCCAGCATGCCCTTGCATGCCATGAAGTGCAGGATGGAATTCACCATCTGCTCGGCAGATTCTTCGCTTACCTCTTCCTTGGCGGAAGCATACAGCGAAAAGGCATGGGTATTCCAGATCTGCCAGTTATAATTCAGGGTCGTGGTATCGTAAGGCTGCGGGTCACGAATCGCCACATAGGGCAGACCAAAATCCAGCCCTTCCAAGGGTTCTTCATAACCGGTGTGCATAATGCGCACATTAGGGGTACAGAGACCCGGCAGGTAGATGGTTGCCAGCTGAATGCCATAGCTGAAGCCCTGTACGGCACGGAAAATGCGGTCGGCAATGCGCTGAGTGGTTTCCCCTTCATTATAACCGGGGAACATGCGGTTGATATCTGTGTTGTCTGCGGCCCAGAAACGCTTGCCCACATTCATGGAAAACTGGTTGGCACACGGAACGATCAGAATTCCGGCATCCGGGCGGATGCGGTCTTCCAGCTGTTTCAGGCGCTGGATCAGGCGGCTGCAGATAAACATCTGCTGCACTTCATTGCCGCGCAGCGCGCCAACAATGGCAAGGCTTTTCTGGCTCTCATTGCCGAACAGCCAGCCTTTTACAGGCAGCGGCTGGCGATAGGGTGTATCAATGCTGAATAAGATCTGTTCTTTCATCAGGAACCTCCCAGAATACGGGCAATCAGCGAGCCTTCATATACTACGGGGTATTCCCGCAGGGTGAACAGCAGGCCGGTCACCGGGCTTTTCAGCACAGCGCAGGTCTCGCCGGTAAGAGGATCGGCAACCACGCCAATCTGCTGGCCGGCCTCCACATAGGAGGTGTGGTGGGAGGTGGGGAAAAACATGCCTGCGCAGGGGGCGTTGATGAAGGAAACGCTGCCGTCAGAGCTGACAATGGGAGGGCTGACGGGGCTTACCGGCAGGTCCCACATGCCAAGGTGAGCCATCAGGGCCAGAATACCAACAACAAGGCGGTCGCCGTATTCGGTGGTGGTACGCATGCCAATGCCCATTTCCACAACCAGGGTGGGGGTGTTCAGCGAGTTCAGAGAGTGAGCCAGGGTGGATTCCAAAACGGTAGCCGCAGCATGCACCCATACAAAGTCCATATTCAGGTACTTTGCCAGCGGTACCAAGGTGTCTGCTGTGTTTACGTTAATGCGCACCTGGGGGATCTCGCGCAGGAAAATGTTGCTGGCGTGAATATCGATGCAGCAGTCTGCTCCGGCAATATCCTCCACAATGCGGGATGTGATGTATTCACTCATGTTGCCATTGGGATTGCCGGGGAACAGGCGGTTCATGTCCAGGTCCACCAGCGGCATGCCGCGGGACATGGTGCAGATGCCAAGCGGGTTCATGGCAGGGTAGATATCCACAATGCCGTGAAGATGATCGGCATTCTGATGCAGGATGGAAGCCAGTTTCCAGGCAACGTACTGGCCTTCCAGCTCGTCGCCGTGGGTGCCGGTTACAATGCAAAGGCGCTTATCGCCGCTGCCGATGCGGTTGCGGGGAATCGTAAGGGATTCGCCTACCGCCAGGGGCACTTCAATAATGTTACTGATCATTCTTTAATCCTTCTGTTTTCTGGCCGCAGAAAACATTTATGGTTTGTGTCTGGTTTGTAATGCCGCGGAATACTCCTTTTTCCAGGGGGCAGTCGGCAAAATCGCGGCCAACGTTAAAGCGCAGATAACTGTCGTCCGTCCGCTTGCCGGCCGTCGGGTCAATACCGACCCACATGCCGCCCAGGTGCACTTCGCACCAGGCGTGGCTGGCAGGGCCGCCGTCGTGGATGCCGTTGCAGTAGCGGGCGGTCAGACCGCTCTCGCGTGCCAGCGCAAGATAGATATGGGCATAATCCTGGCAGACCCCGCGGCCTTCAGCAAAAGCCTGGGATGCAGTGGTGTGTACGCCGGTGGTGCCGGGGGTGTACTGAATTTTTTCATGTACGGCCTGCAGCAGAAGCTCTGCGCGGAGGGCTTCATCCCGGGGAAGACACAGCTCGGCCAGAAAAGCTGCCATCTCTTTGCTCACGGCAGTATAACCGGAGGCAAACCGGTAAACCGGATTTGCCTCCTCTTTTTCGCGTTTTAAAATATCAATTTCTGCCTCGCCGCTTATGGAATAATGAAAGCGGCAGTGGGGCTCAATCAGGGCGCCGCTCTGAATCAGGTTGCCAAACCCGTCTTCCTGCAGGTTCCAGGGCACCGGCGGGTCCAGCTGCAGCTGGGCGCTCAGCACATTCTGCCCGGGAAAAGAAGGCGGAATACAGCGCAGAACAAACTGGTGGTCCTCAACGGGACGGTCAAGGTTTAACTGAATATCGTATTGAAATTCAAGATGTTTCATACCACAAACAGGCTTTCCACTGCAGATAGCAGAATATCGTCGGGAATCGTAAGCTTTTCGATTGCCCGCTTGGATATTATATCAGCAGAGGCCCTGTTTACGTCAACATCTGTTTTATACATGCGGTTTAAAAGTTTCATCAGTTCGCGATTCAGCTTTTCTTTATCGGCACCCATACGGATCATGGTGCTGATCCGTTCGGTCATGCCGCCGGTTTTTGTAATGTTGCGGGCTTCTTCCACTTCGGTGGAATCATCGAAGCTGCCATGAAAAGCCATGATATTATCTAATACGCGCTGCAGCTCAAAGCAGGGACCATCGCTGTATTCGGCACCTTCCAGCTCAGCCTGTGCCATCAGAAGATAGGC
>JAKSSN010000104.1 GCA_024403095.1 Oscillospiraceae bacterium | reverse complement strand
TGGAGCAGCATATATTTTATCAGCGTTTCTCACATGCTGCTGATGCTGATGTTTTATATTGCCTATTTTGCTCCCTTGCAGGACCGCAGTATTTATAAAACCGTGGGCATTGTATTCTGCACGCTGGTCGGTGTGGATTCCCTGATCCTTCTTCTGAACCCTTTTACCGGCTATTCGGTCACCTTTACCTATCAGGAATCTCGTATTGCTCCCTGGCGTTACGATCTGCACCCCCTGTATTACTTTCACCTGGCACTCTGCTACCTGATGATCCTAACCGTGATTTTCTTCCTTTTCGTAAAGATCTTTCAGACGCCGCGGATCTATCGCACTCACTACACCAACATTATCGTCAGTACTCTGGCAATCGTCGCTATGAATGCTGTTTTCCTTTTTCTTCCCTCTTCCGGGCTGTTCGATTTTTCTCTTCTGTTTTACAGCCTTATGGCCATGCTGCTTTACTGGAACGCATATGTTTATCCGAAAGTATTCATGCCTGTTTCTCTTCGCCGCACAATGTTTGAGCAGGTTGATCTGCCCGTGGTACTGTTTGACTATGAAGACCATCTGGCCGACAGCAACTCCAGTGCAGCGCAGCTCTTTCCCCCGGAACTGCTGGATCACGGAACCAGCCTGCAGCGTTTTATTTCAGAGATGAAACTGGACCTCTCTCTGCTGAACAGCAACGGGAATTTTTCATCTTTGTGGAACGCTCCGGACGGCCGTGTTTTCCGCTGTGATTACTGCAACCTGGCTGACCGGCATGGTGAGCAGATCGGCAATGTGTTTGTTTTTTCAGAAAACTCCCCCGAGTTCGATCTTCTCACGGGCTTCCATTCCAAACGGGCCTTTCGTGCCCGCTTTGCCGAACCTGCTGCAATGCCTGTGCCTGTGAGCGCTTCCTTGTTCGATTTGAACCGCCTTGCCGAGATGAATGACTGCTGCGGGCGTCCTCAAGGCGACCTGGCCATTCGTTTCCTAGCCGACAGCATTCGCAGCCATTGCCCGGAAGGCAGTTATTTTGCCCGCCTGAGCGATGCCAATCTTCTCTGCATCTGCCCCTCCACAAGCCTTGCTGACATGCGAAATATTGCTTCACAGATTCGCCGGGATATTCTTGCCGCTGATTTTTCCGGCTTTCCGCTGGATATTCAATATGCCTGTGCCTGCACAGCAACCCAGGGCAACACGGTGCCTGAACTGGAAGCTGAAGTTGTTCAAAGCCTTCGCACAAAAAAAATGTTGGACCGCAGTTCTGCCCACACCTCGCTGCTGGATTCGCTTGCTCAGGTTCAGCAGGAAAACGATTCGGACACTGAGCAGCATGTGCAACGCACCCAGATTCTCTGTAACCAGCTTGGTCTTCGGCTTGGCCTCTCCGATAAAGAGCTGAGCGATCTTTCCTTGCTTGCTCTGATGCATGATATCGGCAAGCTTGGCATCCCAGTTGAAGTGCTGAACAAGCCCGGCCGGCTTACGCAGGAGGAATGGGCACTTATGAAGACTCACGCCGAGCGCGGTTACCGCATTGCCATGGCATCCAAAGAACTCCAGGGAATTGCCGAAATGATACTTCACCACCACGAATCCTGGGACGGAAGCGGCTACCCGGGAAAGCTGAAAGGGAATGAAATCCCCCTGCTCAGCCGTGTGATTGCCGTAGTTGATGCTTACGATGCCATGACAAACGACCGGAGCTACCGTTCAGCGATGCCGGTCTCTTCTGCCTGTGCAGAACTGAAGCGCTGCAGTGGAACTCAGTTTGATACCGCGATCGTTGACGAATTTACCGCCATGCTTGGCGAGTCAGAAGCCGGCAAGGAAACACCTGTCCCTAAGTATGTCTCTCACGGCACTCCCGGTCAGCCCACAGAAACAGGCACTGATTTTGTAGAAACCGTCAGCAGCCTGAACTACACCCATTACCTGCTGGATTCCAACGACAACATTCTTCAGATCGACGGTAACTTTGAAGCACTCACCGGGTACAGCAGTGAAGACGTACAGAGCCGGAATCTGACCCAGCAGGATCTGATCGTAAACGAAGACCTGCCTGCCTATAAAGAGGTGGTACAGAATGCTCTTTCCCAGAACCATGAAGCATTTCTTGAGCACAGACTGCAGCACAAAGACGGCAGCCTGAGTTACGTGATCTGCTACGGCCGCCAGTTTTACGACCCCGTTTCCCGTTCGATGCGCAGCGAAGTGGTTGCTTCGGATGTGGAAAACCTGATTTCCTCCGCCGCCCAGTCCATTCAGCCTTTACAGGAAGCCCATGATTTCAGCGAAAAGTAAATAAAAAAAACGGGAACTCCTTAGCTTGGGAGTTCCCGTTTTTTCATTTATGCGCTCTGCAGCCAGCTGCTCATAAAAGAGTGCAGGCTGCTGTAGCCTTCCTCGGTTGGATGCATGCCGTCGCCGCAGATCAGCTGCCGCCAGTTGGGAAGCTGCTCCGCTGCTTCGCGAAGCGGCAGGATCCGGCAGCCGGTCTCGATTGCCACCTGTTTTGCCAGGTCGCTGTATTCCTTCTGCCGGCGGGATAAAATCTCCACATCTCCCAACCAGTGCAGAATATTATCGTAGTTCAGCCCGCGGCTGAGCCAGGCCATAAATTTTGGGGCAGAGATTGGCGGCAGGGTTGAGATAACGACCTCGGTCCCCGTCTGCTGCAGGGTCTGTACCGTGCTGCGATAGTCTGCCACAAAGCGCTCGGGCGGAACAAAACAGATATGCTCCTGATCCGGTGCCGCCGACACTTCATCCCAGCGATGATTGCAGTCGTTGCCGCCAAATTCAAGGATCACCATGGTCTCCGGGCCATACTCGGGCAGATGGCGAATCGCACGCTCCATTCCGGTTTCAATGGTGGCTCCCATTTTGGAAAGATTGCGGATCTGGGCCCCGGCGACCTCAAGTCGGTCATGACAAAGGCTGTATTTATCCCTCTGTGCGTCATAAACCACGCCTTTCATGATGGAATCACCAATAATCTGAATCTGCTTCATCTGTGCTCGCCTCGCTTCAAGTTTTCTTTTACCTTTTTATCTGGTTGTGATAACAAGATAACACGTTTTTATTAACTTGTCAATTCGTTTTAATAATACTTGCTTGTTATTTTTGCTATTATCTGATACAATCTCCTCTGAGGTGATACAAAATGAATCCCGCTGAAATGGAAAAACTTCACTCGGTCTGTTCGCTGCTCGCGGGCCAAAAACTGCCCCGCTGGAACGATCTGCCAGACCTTGACCTGTATATGGACCAGCTGCTCAGTCTGGTTGCCCGCTATCTGAAGGGCTATCCCGGCCTTGACGAAAAGGGCCTTACCGCCTCAATGGTGAACAACTATGTAAAGCTGGGGCTGATCCCTTCTCCCGAAAAGAAAAAATATAAGCGCCATCATCTGGCTAACCTGATGATGATCCTGCTGCTGAAGCCGGTGCTGCCGATCGGCACTGTGCGCCAAATGATCGATGACCAGCTTGCTGCCGGTTCTTCCTATGAAGACCTTTATGGCCATTTCTGCGATTTATTTGAAGCTACTAATTCTGCCGCTGCAGAAAATGCCGCAAATCTGGCGGGTAAAACGCTTACAGAGTCGGTCCTTGCAGCAGCGCTGCGTGCCCAGGCAGAACAGGCCATTGCCGTGAGCCTGTATGAAAACGTCTGAACTCCGGACCATTCCGCAAAACAACCTGTTGCGCTTTTCTCCGCAATCCTATACAATGCCAACAATGTTTCATTTGGAGGAATGAATATGGAAAAGTCTAAAGTTTACTATACCGATTTTCGCACCGCAAATGGTATTGGCCTGCCCACCAAGCTGAAAAAGCTCATTCAGAAGGCCGGCATGCAGACCATTGATATGGATAACAAGTTTGTTGCCATCAAGATCCATTTTGGTGAGCTTGGCAACGTGGCCTATCTCCGCCCCAATTATGCAAAAGCAGTTGCCGACCTGGTAAAAGAGATTGGCGGCAAGCCTTTCCTGACCGACTGCAACACCCTGTACCCCGGTTCCCGCAAAAATGCGCTTGAACACCTCTCCTGCGCCCAGGAAAACGGCTTTAACGAGCTGACCACCGGCTGCCATATCATCATCGCAGATGGTCTGCGCGGCACCGACGACATCATTGTTCCCATTGAAGGCGGTGAATACTGCCAGGAGGCTTATATTGGCCGCGCCGTCATGGACGCCGATATATTCATCTCTCTGAACCATTTCAAGGGCCACGAAGCCACCGGCTTTGGCGGCGCCCTGAAAAATATTGGTATGGGCTGCGGAAGCCGTGCCGGCAAAATGCACCAGCACAACCAGGGCAAACCCTCTGTTGACGCCAGCATGTGCCGTGCCTGCAAGCGCTGCACCAAGGAATGCGGTTCCAACGCCATTCATTTCGATACCGGCAAGGCCGTGATCAACCAGGATGAATGCAAAGGCTGCGGCCGCTGCATTGGTGCCTGTGCCTTTGACGCCATCAGCAACGATAATGAAAACGCCAATGAGATCCTTGGCTGCAAGATTGCTGAATATTCCAAAGCGGTTCTGGATGGAAGACCCTCCTTCCACATCAGCCTGATCACGGACGTATCCCCCAACTGCGACTGCCATGCCGAAAACGATGCTCCCATCCTGCCGGATATTGGTATGTTCGCCTCTTTCGACCCCGTTGCTCTGGACCAGGCCTGCGCAGATGCCTGCCTCGCTGCCACCCCCATCAGCAACTCTCAGCTGGGCGATCATCTTGCCGATCCCCACTGGCACCACCATCACGACCACTTTCTGGATTCCAACCCCAACGTTCGCTGGAAGGAAACCCTGGAACACGCAGAAAAGATCGGCATCGGTACCCGCGAGTACGAGCTGGTCAAGCTCTGATCTTTGCCTTCATAAAAAAAGCGGAACCCATCCGGGTTCCGCTTTTTCTGTATCAGCCGCCAAAAGTAAATTTCTTTTTTCCGGCAAAATCGATGATGTCTCCGCTGTTCAGCAGATTCGGCACGCTGTTTGCAAGCTTGGTTCCGTTCAGATAAGTGCCGCCCTTCGAAAGGTCAGTCACATACCACTGTCCTACACGCAGTTCAAACACGGCATGAACTTTATCGATCTTCTTTTTTTCTGCCACGGCAATGATCAGGTCGCAGGGGGCTTCTCTGCCGGCTTTCACGTTAGTCTTTTCAAAGGTATATTCTTTCCCGCTCTCCACATCCTTGAGGATCAGCTTTGCTGCTGATGCTGCATTTGCTCTTTTCTGTGCATCCCCAATGGAATAGCCCGTGCGCTGCAGATTGCCTGCATCGTTATATACTTTGGTTTCTACGGTCCAGGCCTCTTCTTTGTTCACCTGCTTGTTGTTTTTATCCAGATATTTTACTACAGTTCTCATTTTCTAACTCCTTTATTTATTATTTATAAATCAGTATTTCTTCAATGCTTACGCCAAAGATCACAGCGAGCGCTGCGATATTATCCAGCGTGGGGAGCGACTCCCCTCTCTGCCATTTATAGATTGCGTGGGTTCCGGAAAAGCCCATAAGCTCCTGAATCTGTCTTACAGAAATTCCGGCCTCGATCCTGAGTTTCTCAATATTCTGTCCCGTTTTTATCATGTCGATAACGGGCAGCGAATTCATTTGTCATTCTCCTTTCCGGTTTTTCTTAAAGCCGGAATTTTGTATTCGAAAATCACCATAGTTATATACTTCGTGTCTCTGCACCCTGATCACCTCCCAAAAAATAAAAGCCGCCTGCTCAAATAAGGCAGGCGGCACAAAGCATTTCCTTCGGAACTTTTATTCCATATCCACGAAACCGGCACATATCCTTAAATGAGCATAGCTGATCGCTGCCTCTGCCATTCGGCAGGACAGTTTAAAGCAGTATTCAGCTCGTACCAGATTCAGTGTGAAGTTCATTGCTTTTTTCCTTTCTTTGTTTTGTGGCTTTAGAGTAGCATGCCGCAGAGGCAAAAACAATAAACCGCTGGTATACATTGACACTGGCCGCGGTGGATGTTAGTATAATTATACTTTGCACTGCATAACATCCAGAATCTGAATGCATATCAACAGTACAAACTGAGCAGGCGATGATGTTTTTGATCATGGGGCCGGGTTACCATGCGTAACAGCAAAATGTGTTGTTCACACCTTTTGCGGGACAGTAGTATGTTCCGTGGAGGTGTATTTTTTTATCCTTTCGCGGAGTAGTGTGCGTAACTGATCAGCCGAAAGGAAAAAGAAACATGAACGAAAACAAGATCATCCGCCGCCTGTCCGCCGTTGGCATTCTGGGCAACATCTGCCTGGTTGCCTTTAAGTTCTATGCCGGCATCGCCGGCCATTCGGGAGCAATGGTCTCGGATGCGGTCCATTCGCTTTCGGATGTGTTCGCGACCTTTGTGGCCTTCATCGGCACCTG
>JAKSSN010000103.1 GCA_024403095.1 Oscillospiraceae bacterium | reverse complement strand
ACAAAGCGCTGGACGTGCTGGATGTATCCCGCTCGCTGGTGTTTGCCAACATCACAACCGTTATATCTGTGCTTGCCGGTGTGCTCTTTTTAAAGGAGAGCTTTACCCCCGTGCAGTTTATTGGCATTGTAATGGTTGTGGTTGGTGTGTATGGGGTAAACCGTTTCACCGGCCATTCCTGATGTTTTCCTTTTCAAAATATAATATAAAAAAGGTGCCGCCTAAAAAAAGCTGCACCAGCAGATATAAAAATACCGGCTGCCGATCTTTCACAGAATCAGGCGCCGGTATTTTTTGTTTATTATCCGGGCTGTCCTTTGAAAGGCAGCCCTTTTCTGTTATTGCTCTGTTTTGCAGCAGGAGCCCATTGCGCAATGGGCGCAGTTCCCGCCGCAGGACGATTTCCCCTGTTTCTTATTTTTTCTTAAACTCACCAGGATTCGCAATACAACTGCAGCCAGCATAGATGCAACCAGTATTGTTCCCCAGTTTGCCATTAACCATTCCATGCCGGTTGTCCTTTCCGGGTCAGCGCTGCTTGCTGCCCAAAGTGGTTGCTTCGCTGTATTTTTTGAAGAGCAGCATATAGACCATTGCAGCAAGGGCTGCAATCGCAAACACAAGGCCAACCACATTCACATTGCCGGTAAACATTCCGCCGAACTGGTTGATCATCAGAGCGATCAGGTAAGCAAAGCCGCACTGGTAGCCGATTGCAAACCAGGTCCACTTGGCGCTGTTCATCTCGCGCTTGATTGCGCCAATGGCGGCAAAGCACGGGGCGCACAGCAGGTTGAACACCAGGAAGGAATAACCGGTTACGCCATTGAATGCCTGCGCAAGGGCCTGCCAGGTGGTCATCTCTCCGCTGCCGTAAAGGATGCCCATGGTGCCAACAATGTTTTCTTTTGCAACAAGGCCGGTAATGGAGGCTACGGTTGCCTGCCAGTTGCCCCAGCCAAGCGGTCTGAAGATCCAGGCGATCGCATTGCCGACCACTGCCAGGATAGAGAGGTTCAGCTCATCTTCGCCCAACATACGGAAGCCATCCTCGGTAAAGCCAAAGAACGTGGTAAACCACACAACGATGGTGGAAAGCAGAATGATCGTGCCTGCTTTTTTAATAAAGGACCATCCGCGCTCCCACATAGAGCGGAGAACATTTTTGAGAGTGGGCCAGTGGTAAGCGGGAAGCTCCATAACGAAAGGCGCAGGATTGCCGGCAAACATTTTTGTCTTTTTCAGAATGATGCCGGAAATAACAATTGCTGCCATGCCGATGAAATAAGCCGAAGTTGCCACCCAGGCAGAACCGCCGAAAACAGCGCCGGCGATCATGGCAATGAACGGGACTTTTGCGCCGCAGGGAATAAAGGTTGTTGTCATGATCGTCATGCGGCGGTCACGCTCATTTTCAATGGTGCGGCTTGCCATAATTCCGGGAACACCGCAGCCGGTACCTACCAGCATGGGGATAAAGGATTTACCGGAAAGGCCGAACTTACGGAACACGCGGTCAAGCACAAAGGCGATTCGTGCCATATAGCCGCAGGCTTCCAGGAAAGCCAGCATAAGGAACAATACCAGCATCTGGGGCACAAAGCCAAGCACAGCGCCAACACCGGCCACAATACCATCCAGGATCAGCCCCTTGAGCCAATCTGCTGCATTCACTGCATCAAGTCCTGCTTCTACAAGGGCAGGAATACCGGGGATCCATGTGCCGTAATCTGCAGGATCCGGTTCCTCACCAATTTCCTCCAGCACAGCTTTTGCGTCTTCATAGTCTTCCAGAGAGGCCGTTTCCACCGAAACCTCAAGTGTTTCCTCATCCGTTACTTCATAAGTGAATTCACCCTCGGTCAAATCGCCATTTTCTTCAACATAAGCTTCATAGCCTTCCACAATTGCAGCTGCGTCTGCATAGGTTTCTGCAATTTCTTCATATCCGCCATCGTTGAACAGATGGAATCCGTCGCCGAAGATATTATCGTTTGTAAAATCGGTTGCCGCTGCACCAACACCCACCATAGCGACCCAGTATACTAAGAACATGATTGCTGCAAAGATGGGAAGGCCCAGCCAGCGGTTGGTTACGATCTTATCGATTTTATCCGACTGGGAAAGCTTGCCTGCATTCTTCTTTTTATAGCAGCTCTTGATCACCTCTGCGATATACACATAGCGCTCGTTTGTGATGATGCTCTCTGCATCATCATCCAGCTCGCTTTCTGCTGCTGCAATATCGCTTTCAATATGGGCCAGCACATCTGCCGGGATCGACAGCTTCTCCAGCACCTTGTCATCCCGCTCAAACACTTTAATGGCATACCATCTCTGCTGCTCCTCCGGCAGATCATGTACTGCTGCCTCTTCAATATGCGCAATGGCATGCTCTACGGGGCCTGAGAAGGTATGCATGGGAATGGTCTTGCCATTCTTTGCCGCCTCAATGGCAGCTTCTGCCGCTTCCATCACACCGGTGCCCTTCAGCGCAGAAATTTCAACCACTTTGCAGCCAAGCTGACGGGAAAGTTCCTGTGTGTTGATCGTGTCGTCATTCTTGCGAACAAGGTCCATCATGTTTACTGCAAGCACAACGGGAATACCAAGTTCCGTCAGCTGCGTAGTAAGATACAGGTTTCTTTCAAGGTTTGTTCCGTCAATAATATTCAGAATGGCATCCGGCCGTTCCCCGATCAGATAGTTTCTTGCCACAACTTCCTCCAGGGTATAGGGAGAAAGCGAATAGATGCCCGGAAGGTCCGTGATGGTAACATCATCATGTTTCTTCAGTTTGCCTTCCTTTTTTTCCACTGTAACACCGGGCCAGTTTCCCACAAACTGGTTGGAACCGGTTAGGGCATTAAACAGAGTTGTTTTACCGCTGTTCGGATTACCCGCAAGCGCAATGCGCAGATTCATATGAGATACTTCCTTTCTGTTCCATAGAACTTTGAATGGTTAGTCACAGCTAACCTCATCTGAAAAAAATATAGGGGCTTCCACCCGCCGGATCATTCTACCTCAATCATTTCAGCATCCGCTTTTCGGATCGACAGTTCATAATTCCTTACTGTCACCTCAATCGGGTCGCCAAGCGGTGCCACTTTTCTTACATAAACAGGGGTGTGTCTGGTCAGCCCCATATCCATAATGCGGCGTTTCACGGCGCCCTCACCGTGGAGCTTCACAACAACTGCCGTTTCTCCAATCGCTACATCTCTGAGTGTTTTCACCGATTAATCCTCCTTCAATCATTCAAACCATAATTTTACGCGCCAGCTCATTATTGATCGCCACCCGGCTCTCTTTCACCTTAATGATCAGGTTTCCGCCAAGTGAGCTGATGATAGTGATTTCTCCTCCCACACAAAAGCCCAGGTTTTCCAGGTGTTTTTTCACTTCCGGGTTTCCCCCGATCTTTTTAATGATCTGAGCCTCCCCGGAGTTTGCCAGATTAAGAGGTATCACACAATCTCCTCCCTTCACTTGCTGTTAGCTTTAACTAACCAGCAGTGTTAACAAACGGTTAGTTCTCGCTAACCATTTGTTATTATAGTTAGCATTTGCTAACATGTCAATAGAAAATATTAATGTTTTTTGAGATCATTTTTCTGGGGCCTGAGAATAACGAAAGCCGAAGCCGCAAGGCTGCGGCTTCGGCTTTCGTTTGATTTATCATAGGAATCAGCGTTTCATCTGCATCAGGATCAGGGACCTGTTGTCCTTGGCGCGCATCGTTGCCAGGATTCCATCCAGGTGGTCGTACTCATGCTGCAGCAGTTCGGAAAGGTCCCCTTCCAGCTCCATGCGCTGCTTGGTTCCCTGTTCGTCTGTGTAGCTGATCACAGCTCTCCGGTGGCGCATCACTTTTACGCAAAGCCCCGGAAAGGACATGCAGTCGTCCAGCACTTCCATCATTTCATCATCGGGGAAAGAAAGCGACGGGTTAATGAACACATATTCCCGGTCGGTGAGCATATACAGCAGCCGCTTTTTTATGCCGATCTGCGGGGCAGCAATGGCTCTGCCCGCGCCATAGGTACGGCGGTATTCCAGCAGCGTATCGTGGAGGTCTGTGACCCAGGTGCTTAGATTGGCCAGATCTTCCGGCTGAATTTCAGTGCTTATGTCATAAAGCTCCGGGTTTCCCAGTTTCAGAATTTCTTTGATCATCGGAATCTCCTCATCTTAATTCAAGTCGGTCCGCAGCGGTGTAACGGCGGAACATCAGCGAATGATAGCAGCAGCTCAGGAGCCAGCCGAATCCGGTTGCCCAGGCTACAGCCGAAAGGCCAAAGCGGCCAATGGTGAACCATGCGAACAGAATGCGTGCGGAAAGATGCATGGTAGTTGCGGTAAGGGGGACCTTCATCTTTCCATAACCGCGGGCGGCGCCCACAAAGAAATAGCCGCCATAGCCCAGGAAATAGAAGAAGAAAATCACCTTCAGGTATTCGGTTCCTGCCCGCAGTGCCTCCGTTTCGCCCGCAGCAAGGAACAGGCGGATGGCATGCGGAGCCGCAAAATACATGATCACAGAGAAAACCAGCACAAAACCTTCGATCAGAACAAAGCTGGCCTTTACCCCCTGCAGAGCACGCTTTCGGTTGCCGGCACCGCGATTCTGCGCCACAAACACTGCCTCGGCCTGGGCAAATCCGTTGCCCGGGGAATTGATAAAGGCCTCGATACGCGTTGTGGCGGTAAAGGCTGCGATCACTGCGGTGCCGCAGCTGTTCACAATGCCCTGAACCATCAGCTTGCCGATATACAGGCTGCTCTGGTGCAGCGCAGAGGTGGTGCCATAGGAAAAGATCTGTTTCAGCAGCTCCGGGTAATACCCGGTATCTTCTTTTCGGCACAGCAGCTGGGGGTACTTTTTGTTTAAAAACAGCAGGCAGCTAACGGCCGAAACCAGCTGGGCAAGCACCGTTGCAGCGGCTGCGCCGCCGATGCCCAGCGGGATCACTGCCACCAGCAGCAGGTCCAGCACCACGTTTGCCCCCACCGAAACCGCAAGGAACAGCAGCGCCATGCCTGTTTTGCCGATAGCGCGCAGAATCGCCGAAAACAGATTATAAAAATAGGTGGTGATCAGGCCGCTCAGAATTATGGTCAGGTACCGGCGGCAGTAGGGCAGCAGATCTTCCGGGGTTGCCATCAGCCGCAGCACCGGCGCAGTCAGGCAAACAGCCGCCAGGCTTACCAGCAGGGTGAACGCGGTTCCAAACACCACTGCCGTGTAGCAGGTGCGGCGAAAACTGTTCATATCCGCTGCACCGTAATCTCTGGAAAACAGCACGCTCACGCCAATGCAGAAACCGCTCAGCACAAAGATAAACAAATTCATCACCGAGCCGGAAACACCTGCCGCAGCAAAAGCTTCCGTTCCAAGAAAGCGCCCGATGATCAGCGAATCCACGGTGTTATACAGCTGCTGCAGGATCTCGCCCACCACCAGCGGCAAAGCCAGCAGCACCAGTTGTCTGCTGATCTTTCCACTTAACAGATTATGACTTTGAGCCAAAGGAATTGCCTTCTTTCATTTGTGGCGCTGAATTTGCCCCTCATTTTATCACATGCAGTATTCTTTCTCAACATAAAACCGCCCGCCGAAGAATACCGGCGGGCGTTATATACCACAGCTTTATACCGGGTAGCAGTTATCGAAGCAGGCTCTGCACAGGGGCAGATCTCCTGTCATTTCCTTCAGGTCGTCCAGGCACATATATTCCAGCGAATCGGCATCGATACGCTGGCGGATCTGTTCGATGCTCATGGCGTTGGCGATCAGGCTGCCGTTATCCGGCACATCCGTGCCATAGTAGCAGGGATAAAGGAACGGAGGGGAGCTGATGCGCACATGCACTTCTTTGGCTCCGGCCTTTCGCAGCATGCGGATCAGGTTTGCCATGGTCGTGCCGCGCACAATGGAGTCGTCGATCAGCACAATGCGCTTGTCTTTTACCACCGCATCCAGCACATTCAGCTTCATAGCAACGGCAGAAGCGCGTTCGGCCTGCGTGGGCTTAATAAAGGTGCGGCCGATATAACTGTTTTTATAAAAGGCCGGTTTATACGGAATTCCGGACTCCTCCGCATAGCCGATTGCTGCCGTCAGTCCGGATTCCGGCACGCCGGTCACCACATCGGCTTCCACCGGGTAACGGCGGGCCAGTGCCTTTCCTCCGCGGATGCGGGCATCATATACGCGAACTCCGTCGATTCGGGAATCCAGGCGGGCAAAATAAATATATTCAAAAATACAGTGAGCACGCTTTTCCTGCACCATGCTCCGGTCGGAGGTGATACCTTCTGCGGAGATCGTGATCGTCTCTCCCGGCTCAATATCCCGCACAAATGTGCCGCCCACCGCGTCGATGGCCGCGCTCTCCGAGGCCAGGACCCAGCCATTTTCCAGC
>JAKSSN010000102.1 GCA_024403095.1 Oscillospiraceae bacterium | reverse complement strand
GTAAATCAAATGGGAAAGATCAGTTATCACTTTCTCCAGCTTCGGAAAGAAGCAGCTGAGCGGTTTCCAAAAGCAGCTCGGGGCTGGCATTTTCAGAAATATACAGGCTGAATATGCTGCCGGCAGAAGCATCCTGCCAAAGCAGACGGCCGGTTCCATTTTCCACAGCGGCTTCGGCTGTAAGGCCGGCCAGATCAATTTCAGATACCTCGGGGGAGGTGAAATAAACGCCGGAGACATCTTCCATAATGTCTGCAGAAGTTTCCTGCATGCGGAATTCATATTCTGCGGTGCCGATATAGAAGCGGATCGCGTATACAGGGCTTGCATCAGGCAGCTCAAGCGAGTAGCAGAACACATCCTCTGCAGAGTCCGGGAGGCACACGGGAAAAGCTAGAGCTTCCCATTCCTCCCGGGAAAGAACATGCATGGGGTTAACCATCGCAACGGCGGGCGCCGAAGCTTCATCAAAGGCAGCGGCAGGGGCTGCTTCTTCCATTTCCATCCGAAAGGCGGCAGGGGCTTCCGGGCTGTTGCCGGCGGCCGTTACGGAAGCGCTTTCGGCCATGGCGGGTGCGGCTAAGGAATAACTTTCAGAAGCGGACTTGCGGCGGGCAGGCTGGGCAAAAACCAGGCCGGCTGCGATCACAATGCAAAGGCAGGCTGCCAGGGGCAGTACGCGGCGCAGAAAAACGGAGGAGGCGGCGGACTTGGGTGCGAAAGCTTCTTCCAGCAGCTCCTCATCGATACTGCGCTGAAATGTGATGAATTTTTGTTTGTTCATAAGGCAATCCCTTCCTTCTCCATGGCGGCGGCAAGCGCATTCCGGGTGCGGAACAGTGAAGACTTCACTTTTGATTCGCTGACCTTCATGCTCTCGGCAATCTCATTCACACTCTGGCCATAAAAATAGCGCCGAACAAAGATCCTGCGGTTGTCTTCCGTCTGGGCACGCAGAAAGCGGTTGAGCAGCTCGCGAAAGGCGCTGCTGTCGAGCTGGCGGTCGGAATCCGGGCCGGGGCTGGAGAGACAGAACTCCAGTTCCTCAAATGCATCCGTCAGTGCGCTGCTGCGCTTTTCGGCGGAATTATATTCATAACGGTCCAGCGCGGCGTTGCGGGCAATACGCGAAGCATAGGCCTTCAGCGAGAGCGGCGCATCCGGCGGGATGGCATTCCAGATCTTCAGCCAGATATCGTTCAGCACTTCTTCCAGGTCGCGGTCGTCCGGGAGAATATTATGCACAATACTGCGGCATAGGCGGGAATACTTGGCAGCGATTTCCACAATAGCGCTGTCGGACCGGCTGTTAAACAGCGAGATGATCTGCTGATCTTCCAATTCAGGCATCCTCCTGCAAGTTGATGTAGATGAAGTATAACCGCAGAGAAGAATTATTTCAAGCGGAGCGGCCGCTCCTGCCCAAAAAGACGGGGGAGAAGGCGGTTCCGTTGCGGCCACAGAAGAAAAACCAGCGCGTTTTGCCAAATAAATCTGGCACAAAAAGGCGGGAATTGACCCGGAACAAAAAAAGCGGTACAATACCATAGAACGAATCTGCATCTTGGAGGGTTGGCCATGCCGCTGCTGCTTGTAAGAAACGATATTACCAAAATGAGCGTGGATGCAATTGTAAACGCGGCCAACAGATCGCTGCTGGGCGGCGGAGGCGTGGATGGATGTATCCACCGTGCTGCCGGCCCCGAACTGCTGGAAGAATGCCGCGGCCTGCACGGCTGCGAGACCGGCGAGGCAAAGATCACCCGCGGCTACCGGCTGAAGGCAAGCTATGTCATCCACACCGTTGGCCCGGTGTATCGCGACGGCAAACACTGGGAACGCGAGCTGCTGGCATCCTGCTACCGTAATTCCCTGCGCCTGGCAGAAAAATATGGCTGCGAAAGTGTGGCATTCCCCCTGATCTCCTCCGGTGCTTACCGCTATCCCAAGGCTGAGGCCCTTCAGGTTGCCGTGGATACGATCCGGGACTGGCTGAACGAGTCTGCCCGCGACCTGACGGTGTACCTGGTGTTCTTTGACCAAAAGTCCTTCCAGCTGAGCGACGATATTTCCCGCCCGGTTAACGACTATATCGACGAGCACTACCTGTACGGCAGAAAGCATGAGGCCGACCGGCTTGCTTCCAGGCTGGAGATGAGCTCTTTCCTTTCGGCAAAGGAGGAAGGGCACCGGCAAGAAGCTGCAAAGCTTTTGGAGGAGATGCCGCTTGCTGCGTTTGCCCCATCGGGTCACAGCATGGCCAAAAAGGCCAAGGCAAAAACCGACGCAATCGAGCAGTTTTTAGCCAGCACAGAAAAGAATAGCATTCCTGAACCACTCTTCGACTTTGATGCCTCTGAAAATGATAGACCAGCTGCGCCTGCCGGCCAAAAGCCTGTGCCCAATGTCTGGGAAGAAACAACAGGCTCGTTTGAAGCCATAGACATTCCGGCGCCTTCTGCCTTTCCGGTGGAATTCCAGCTGGACGAAAGCTTTCAGGAGATGCTGCTGCGGCTGATCGACCGAAGCGGCATGACAGATGCCGAGTGCTATAAGCGCGCCAATATCGACCGCCGGCTGTTTTCCAGAATCCGTTCCAATCCCCATTACCAGCCCAAAAAGCATACGGTGTTTGCTTTTGCTGTGGCGCTGCGGCTCTCGCTGGACGAAACGGAGGAACTGCTGGAAAAGGCGGGCTTTGCCCTTTCCCACAGTTTTCTGCTGGATGTGATCGTGGAATCGTTTATCGTGCGCGGCGACTACAGTATTCACAACATCAACGTGGTACTGTTTGAGCACGACCAGATCCTGCTGGGCAGTGCCTGAGGAACGCGCGATGAACGTGGAATTTACCCTGATCCGCAGCAGCCGCAGATCCATCTCGATGCGCATCGATGGCCCCGGCAAGGTGACCATTCGTGCTCCGCTCCGTATGCCGGAGCGGGAGATCCGCCGCTTTGTGGAATCCCGTAAGGAATGGCTGCAGAAGAACATGCAGAAAGTGGTGGACACTGCCAGAGCTACGGCGGATCTTCAGCCGCTCAGCCCCACCGAGCTGAAGGAGCTGACCCGTCAGGCGAAGGAACAGATCCCGCAGCGGGTGCAGTTTTTTGCCCGGCAGATGGGCGTGGAATATAACCGTATCACGATCCGCTGCCAGAAAACACGCTGGGGGAGCTGCAGCAGCCGAAAGGACCTGAATTTTAACTGCCTGCTGATGCTGGTGCCGGAAGAGGAGCTGGATTATGTGGTGGTGCACGAGCTCTGCCACCTGCGGGAGATGAATCACTCACCGGCCTTTTGGGCACAGGTGGAAGCGGTGCTTCCGGATTATAAAGAAAGAAAAGCCTGGTTCAGGTCTCACGGAGCTGAGATCATGAGCCGTCATCCATAAACAGAATGAATATAAAGGAGTACTTCAAATGGAAAAGAATTATGATGTGATCATTATCGGAGCGGGCCCGGGAGGTATTTTTTCTGCCTACGAGCTTTCCAAGGGCAACCCGAACATGAAGATCGCGGTGTTTGAGCTGGGTAATCCGCTGGAGAGAAGAAAGTGCCCCATCGATGGCAAAAAGATCAAGTCCTGCGTGAAATGCCCCACCTGCGCCATCATGAGCGGCTTTGGCGGAGCCGGCGCCTTCTCCGACGGCAAATATAACATCACCAACCAGTTCGGCGGCACGCTGTATGAGCACATCGGCAAGGAGACCGCTCTGGACCTGATGAAGTATGTGGACAGCATCAACATGGAATATGGCGGAGAGGGAACCAAGCTGTACTCCACCGCAAACACAAAGATCAAGAAAATGTGCCTGGAGAGCGGCCTGCATCTGCTGGATGCCCAGGTTCGCCATCTGGGAACCGATATCAACTATGTGGTTCTGGAGAACCTGTATGCCGACCTGAAGACCAAAGTGGATTTCTATTTTAACACTGCTGTAAGCTCCGTAAGCAAAACCGAAAACGGCTTTGTGGTAAAGGCAGGCGAAAAAGAATACGTCTGCGAGGCATGCATTGCCTCCGTTGGCCGCAGCGGCAGCAAATGGATGGAGCAGGTGTGTCGCAGCATGGACATCGTTACCCATTCCAACCGCGTGGATATCGGCGTGCGCGTAGAACTGCCGGCCGAGATCTTTGCCCACCTTACCGACGAACTGTATGAAAGCAAGATCGTTTACCGCACCGAAAAGTTTGAAGACCTGGTGCGTACCTTCTGCATGAACCCCTATGGCGCAGTGGTAAATGAAAACACCAACGGCATCGTTACCGTAAACGGCCACAGCTATGAAGACCCCGCAAAGCATACCAACAACACCAACTTTGCACTGCTGGTCAGCAAGCACTTCTCCGAGCCGTTCAAAGATTCCAACGGCTATGGCGAAAGCATTGCCCGCCTTTCCAACATGCTGGGCGGCGGCGTTATCATCCAGCGCTTTGGCGACCTGACCCGCGGCAGACGCAGCACTGCAAAACGTATTCAGGAGAATTTCTGCACCCCCACACTGGCTGCAACCCCCGGCGACCTGAGCCTGGTGATTCCCAAGCGCATCCTGGACGGCATCATCGAAATGATCTATGCTCTGGATAAGATCGCTCCGGGTACTGCCAATGACGATACCCTGCTTTATGGCGTTGAGGTTAAGTTCTATAACATGGAAGTGGAACTGGACGACGACCTGCAGACCCGCGAAAAGGGCTTTTACGTGATCGGCGACGGCAGCGGCGTGACCCACTCCCTGTCCCATGCCTCCGCCAGCGGCGTGTATGTTGCCAGAAAGATCCTTGAGCAGACGGCAGCAGAAGCCAGAGGCTGAGACCGATGCTGATCGTTGTATATCTGCTTGCAGCTGCAGCGGTAACTGCGCTGTGGGCTGTTCTGCAGGGGCTGAGCCATGTTCTGCTGCTGGTTCCCATGTTTGTTGCGGCCTGGTTTGGGCTGCACCTGATCTCCGGCATTGTTATGCTCATCGGCTGCCAGTTCTTTGGCCACTGGCCCATTGAAAAGCAAAGCGCGTTCTGCCGCTGGGGCTGTGTGGGAATTGCCCATATGCTCTGTACCTATGCAGGCATTTTCCCCAAGGTGGAAGGCATGGAAAAGCTGCCGAAGGACAGCCGCTTCCTGTATATCTGCAACCATCGCTCCAGTATTGATCCGCTGCTGGCGGTGTATGTATTCAGCCGTTATAATCTTTCGTTTATCTCCAAGCCCAGCAATATGAACATTATTGTGGTGGGCAAGCTTTCACAGGGGGCGGGGTACCTGCCCATCAACCGCGAGGACAACCGCGAAGCTCTGAAAACGATCAATACGGCAGCCGAATATCTGAAGAAAGATATGTGCAGCATTGGTGTGTACCCGGAAGGTACCCGCTGCAAGGACCCGGATATCACGCAGCTGCTGCCATTCCATGCCGGTTCGTTTAAAATTGCCCAGAAGGCCGGTGTGCCGGTGGTGGTTGCATCGGTGCGCTATCAGCACCCCGATGTGAAAAAGCATCTGTTCCGGCCGAATCGCTGCTATGTGAAGATCCTGGACGTGATCCCGGCTGAGCAGGTGAAGGCGATGAAGACACAGGAGCTTGCGGACCTCAGCTCAACGATGATCCGCGACAGCTTGAGAGAGGATGTAAAATGAAGGTTGCACTGATCACAGGCTCTTCCCGCGGCATTGGCGCGGCAGCGGCAGAGACCCTTGCGCGGGCCGGTTATGCCGTTTGCATCAACTATATTGAGCGGCAGGATAAAGCCGAGGAGCTGGTAGAAAAACTCACGCGCGAAGGCCTGCAGGCCATTTGCGTGCAGGCGGATGTGGCAGATGCCCAGGCGGTAAAACGTATGGTGCAGAGAGTGGAGCAGGAATTTGGCCCGGTCACCCTGCTGGTGAACAACGCGGGCATTTCGGAGCAGCACCAGTTTCAGGACATCAGCCCGGAATGGTGGAAGCGTATTTTTGATGTAAACCTGGGCGGCTGCTTTAACTGCATTCAGGCAGTGCTGCCCCATATGCTGCACGAGCATTCCGGCTGCATCATTAACATCAGCTCTATTTGGGGCCAGCACGGCGCTTCCTGCGAGGTGGCTTATTCCTCCACCAAGCATGCGATCATTGGCCTTACGCGCTCGCTTGCGGCAGAACTTGCCCCCAGCGGAATCCGGGTGAATTGCGTGGCACCGGGCGTGATCGACACAGATATGGTTCAGGTCCTGGGAAAAGAGACCCTGGATATGCTGGCCGAGGAGATCCCTCTCGGACGGCTGGGAAAACCGCAGGAAATTGCCCAGAGCATTCTTTTCCTTGCTGACTATGCAAGTTACACCACCGGGCAGGTAATTGCCTCAGACGGCGGATTTATCCTGTAAACGAGTGGAATAAAAAATGCACACCGAAGTAACGGTGTGCATTTTTGTTTAACAGATGAAATTGGTCAGTCCTGCTTTTTCTGTGTGTCAGCAGCGGGCTCGGCAGGGGGAACTGCTGCAGCCTTGGCGGCTTTGCGGAAGAGCTTCTTTTTGGGCGCCGGATCCGCACTGCC
>JAKSSN010000101.1 GCA_024403095.1 Oscillospiraceae bacterium | reverse complement strand
AACATCGTTGGTACTTCCCAGGCAATCGCACTGGGCGGCTACGGTGCCATCTTCTGGCTGTGGCTGGCAGCTCTGGTTGGTATGGTCACCAAGTACTCCGAAGTTGTTCTTTCTATCAACTACCGTGAGCGCAACGACAAGGGCGACTGGGTCGGCGGCCCCATGTACTACATCACCAAGGGTATGGGCAGCAAGTGGAAATGGCTGGCAGTGCTGTTCTCCATCTTTGCAGTTCTTGCATCTTTCGGTATCGGCAACGGTGCTCAGGCTAACTCCATTGTTGGCGCAGTCAGCAACGTGATCGTTCTTTGGGCTCCCGAGGCACTGGCAGCCAAAGGCATCATCAACTTCCTGATCGGTCTGCTGATCGCTCTTCTGGTCTGCGTAATTCTCATCGGCGGTATCAAGCGTATCGGCCAGGTCACTGAAAAGCTCATTCCTGTTATGAGCCTCCTGTACATCATCTTCACTCTGATTGTTATCATCACTCACATCGACCGTCTGGGCTTCGCATTCTCCATGATCTTTAAGTGCGCTTTCTCCACCCGCGCAATCGGCGGCGCTGCAAGCGGTATCATCACCAAGAACATCATTGTTTGGGGTATGCGCAGAAGTGCTTTCTCCAACGAAGCAGGCCTTGGTTCTGCCGGTATGGCACATGCAGCAGCTGATGTTAAGCACCCCGTTGATCAGGGTATCTACGGTATCTTCGAAGTATTCATGGACACCATTCTGATCTGCTCCATGACCGCTCTCTCCATCATCTGCTCCGGCGTTGACATCAGCTTTGGCGTAAAGCCCGGCTCTGAACTCATCACCTCCGCTTTCGCTACCGTGTTTGGCGCAAAGTTTGCTGCAGTGTTTGTGGCTGTTTCTCTGGCACTGTTCGCATTCTCCACCATCGTTGGCTGGTCTCTGTACGGCACCCGTGCAGTTGAGTACCTCACTAAGGGCAAGGGCACCCGCGTATACCAGCTGATCTTTGTTGTGGTTGTTATCCTCGGTTCTGTTATGAGCCTTGACACCGTTTGGGATATCACCGATACCTTCAACGGCCTTATGGCAATCCCCAACTTCATTGCTGTGTTTGCACTCAGCGGTGTTGTAATCAAGCTTACAAAGGACTACTTTGCAAAGAAGTAATCTTCTCTAACACCTCTTCCTAACTCGCAAAGAGCTCCGCAGAATCGTTTTGCGGAGCTCTTTCATATTATTACATAATAAAACGTGCAGCCCGTCTTAAGACGGGCTGCGCTGCGTTAAATCGTTCCAAGGTAGCCTTCCAGGATCAGACTGGCGGCTACAGCATCCACCGTTTTGCGGTGGTTTTTTTCTTTTTTGCCAACCGAGTGAAGAATGGCATGGGCTTCCACGCTGGTGCGGCGTTCGTCCCACAGAAAAATGGGTACATCAACAGCCTCTTCCAGCATGGCTTTGAAGGCACGGGCCTTTTCTGCCCGGGGCCCTTCGGTGCCGTCCATGTTCTTGGGCAGGCCCAGCACCAGCCGTTCCACGCCGCGGCTTTTGGTCTCCTCCGCAATGCGGGCAATCAGCTTTTCCGTGTTCCATTCGGCAACGGTAAAAGCTTCGCCGCAAAGGATGCCCATTGCATCAGAAATGGCAAGCCCGGTGCGGGCGTCGCCATAGTCAATTGCCATAACGCGCATGCTTCATTCCTCCTTAACGGTACAGGTTAAAGCAGGCACGAATGGCACCTGCCATGTAAAGCGAGCCAACTGCGCAAACCATGCCGGTTTCTCCGGCGGCCAGCGCTGCGGCATGTACGGCCTCGGGAACATCCGCGCAGGCAAGCACCGGCTTGCCATAGGCTTTCAGATGTTCGGCCAGGGCTTCGGCGCTGAGCGCGCGGGGGCTGTCCGGGGTAACACAGATGTATTCGTCGGCTGCTTCGTTCAGGATCTTTGTCAGCTCGGGATAATCCTTGTCGGCCAGCACACCAATCAGGATCACGCGGTGCTGATCGGGGAAGTAGGTCTTCAGATTGGCCACTACGGTTTCGGCACACTGGGGATTGTGTCCGCCGTCCACCACAAAATAGGGGTCGTCGGAAAGAACTTCAAAGCGTGCGGGCCATGCGGTGGCATAAAGACCATGCTCCAGCTGGTCCTGTTCAATCTGCCAGCCGCGGCTGCGCAGGACCTGAGCGGCTTCAATTACCACAGCGGCGTTCTTCTGCTGGTGTTCGCCCAGCAGAGCAATGGCATAGGGATCCTGCTTGTAGGTGAACACCTGTCCCTCCAGCACATTGAATTCGCACTGAATGGCGCCAAAGTCCGCCACATGCAGCGCTGCCCCCAGCTTTTCGCATTCGGCGGCGATCACAGCCTGCACGCTTTCCTGCTGCTGGTAAAGCACGCAACTGCAGCCGGGCTTGAGAATGCCGGCTTTTTCCCAGGCAATCTGCTCCACGGTGTCGCCCAAAATGGCGGTGTGGTCCAAACCGATGTTCATGATCACAGCCACTTCCGGGGCTTTGATCACGTTGGTGGCATCGAAGCGGCCGCCAAGGCCAACTTCCAGCACAACAATGTCGCAGTCCTTTTCTGCAAACCAGAGAAATGCGGCGGCGGTCATCATTTCAAATTCGGTGGGTTTGTTCTCCATGGCATCGGCCAGGGGTTTCAGGCGCTCCACCAGTGCGGCAACTTCCTCGTCTTCAATCTGCTCGCCGTTGATCTGCATACGTTCGTTGAAACGGAACAGATAGGGGCTGGTGTAAAGACCGGTGCGATAGCCTGCGGCTTTCAGCACCGATGCCATCATGGCAGCGCAGCTGCCCTTGCCGTTGGTGCCGGCAATATGAACGTATTTCAGCCGGTCCTGGGGATCGCCCAGTTTTTCCAGCAGTTCTGTGATGCGCTCCAGCCCGGGTTTGCTGCCCAGACTTGCCACTTCAGCCATATAAGCCAATGCTTCTTTATAATCCATGCAATGAATCCTCTTTCCTGTAGAATGCCTTGTCTGATTTGCTCAAAACTATATCATGCTGTGCCTGAGTTCGCAAGCTGTGTTTGCTGGCGCAGGCTGCGTCTTCTGCGGCTGATGTAGCGCTCCAGTTCACCGGAGTTGATAAACTCCGCCAGCACATACTGCTCAAACACCGGCACGGTGCAGGAATAAAAGCTAAGGCGCTGGCGGTAGCGCTGCAGCAGCACATCCGGCAGGACCATGTAGCCGATACGCAAGGCAGGCGACATGGTCTTGGAAAATGAATTTACATAGATCACCTGCTGCGGCGCAAGGGAGAAGATGGTATCGATCTGCTTTTTCAGGCTGGTGAATTCCGAATCATAGTCGTCCTCTATGATATAGGCCCCGGTCCGGGTTGCCCAGCGGGCGTATTCTGTGCGTTTGGCGGCGTCTGCCGTGATGCCTGTGGGAAAGCTGTGGTAGGGGGTGACATGCAAGGCATCTGCCCGGCAGGCGCTGAGCTCGTCCGAGAGAATGCCGTTCTCGCCCATGCGCAGAGAAAGACACTGCGCTCCGCAGGCCTGGTAAATGTTTCGAATCACTTCATACGAGGGGTCCTCCATGGCAATGCAGCAGCCCGGACCCAGGATCTGAAGAATCAGACTGTAGAGATGTTCGGCTCCCGAGCCGATGATAATATTCTCTGCGGCAACATCAAGGCCTCGGCTGCGGTAAAGATACCCGGCAATCGCCTGGCGCAGTTCCGCACTGCCGCTGCCGGGCACCTTGGAGAGAATGCGCCGGTCGTAATCCGACAAGACCTTGCGGATCGTGCGGGCATAGGCGGTGAAGGGAAAATCTTCCGCCGCATCGGTGATGCTCTGCCCGGCAGGAACAGGGAAGGAACGGCCGCCGCGGCTGCTTTGCATTGTATCGCCGGAAACAAAATAGCCGCTCTTTTCCCGCGCGTAGATATAGCCTTCGTCCAGCAGCAGCGCATAAGCGTGCTCAATGGTGATCACGCTCTTTCCCGTGCGCTCGGCCATCATCCGTTTGGAAGGCAGTTTTTCGCCCGGCTGCAGGCGCCCGTTCTGAATATCCTCACGAACGGCTTCGTAAATGCGAAGATATGCGCTTTTTTCTCCTGTATTTCTCATTTGGTTATGCTTCCTGTTGAAAAAATCGTGTTTTTATAATACCAGTTTCATCATACGCATTCCGGTCGGGGCTGTCAATGCCGGGGAAAAGAAAACGCTCCGGCAGATAAAGCTGCCGAAGCGAAGAAGTTATATTACAGTTTACAGCGTATTCAGAATAGCAAGCAGCACCTTCAGGCACACACCGGCTGCCTCATGCACCATTTCGTCAAACTGCATGGCGCCGCCGGCAACGCCGTCGCTTACGCCTTTTACCAGCAGAGCGGGCACATGATTGCGGTCGGCAGTCAGCAGAATGCCGGCTGCTTCCATCTCGCAGATCTCGGCTGCATACAGCTGGTGCAGGCGGCTTTTTGCCTCGCGGCCTTCCACAAATTTATCGGCCGAGGCACAGGTGACAAAGCGGACCTCCGGCACTGCCTTGCGGGCAGCGGCAAGGATCTTTTCCTGCACGGGAATATAGATCGTGTCGTAGCCGGGGTACTGGCAGGGCAGACAGTGGTCATAGGCGGAGGTATCAAAATCGTAGTGCACAGCCTTTTCCACCACAACCGTGCTGCACAGGCCCATGTCATCGGTAAGGCCGCCGCAAACGCCAAAGTTTACGATCATTTCGGCACCGTATACGCTGATGAGGTACTGTGTTGTGGCAGCAGCGGACAGCTCACCGGCACCACTCTCGGCTACAAACAGCTCGTTTGCGCCAATGGTATATTTGTAAATAGTATAGGCAGGGGTCTCGTCGATACCGGCGGGAGTGCCGCAGCTGCGCAGCAGAGCGTCAATTTCGCGGCGGATCGCAACGATCATTCCAATTCTCATGTGTTTTCTTCTCTCTTTCGGTTTTCTTTGTAGATCAGTTTCAGCGCAGTGCGCTCCTCTTTCGTTTTGCACTCGCGCAGTTTTTTGCGCAGCGAGGGTTCTTTGGGCTGCTTTTTGGCGGCGGAAAACAGGATCTTCATTCAGGTATTCCTCCTGTGGCTTCAAATTCGGTCTGCCAGCCGATCAGCAGCGTGCCTTCGCGCACCGAGATCTCGGCAGGACCGGCAAGAAAATGGTTGCTCACGCCAAGCGGGAAGGCCGCAGAAAGCTCCGCATCTTCCACGCAGTATTTTGCGCCCCGGATGCTCACGCCCTGGGCATCTGCCCCCAAACAGAACACGCTGAACACGGCATCCTCCTGAAGGCAGGGGATCGAAAGTGAGCTGTTGGTAATGGCAGTGTAGGTATAATTCCGGTCGTAGAGGTAGCCTCGGGCTCCGCGCACGCTTAAAAAACCAAGCGCCTGCAGATTGGCAATCGTGTGGTCCAAACGGGTCCCGCCGGTGCCGCCCAGAATATGAAACTCTGTGCAGCCGGACTCCAGCCCTTTGCGGATGGCCAGCATGGTGTCGGTATCGTCCTTTTCCACGGGGAATACGTCCACCTCGCGCTGCTGCGGCTGAGGCATGGAATCAAAATCGCCCAGAATGCGGTGAGGAGTGAGGCCTGCGGCAAGGCAATGGAGATACCCGGCATCCGCAGCCAGGATCAGGTCGCCGGGCTGAGGGCTGCAGGGCAGGCCATAATAGCTGCCGGCAGAAAAAATAAAGCATGCGGCCAGAAAAAACGCCTCCTTTGCCTGTGAAACAGAATCGTGTCTGTGGCCAGTGTAGCACATCTTTCTCAGGTTGACAAACCGCTTTTCCGGAAATATAATGAGTTCACAATTCGAAGGGGTGCTGGCCTGAGCCGGCTGAGATGGGCGTGTGCCGCCTGATCCCTCACACCTGATCCGGGTAATGCCGGCGTAGGAATGCGAAAGATACTGTAAAAGGATTTCTGTACCGTACTGCATTTCTGCTGCAGTGCGGTGTTTCTTTTTTGCGGCAGCTTTTCGGGGAGAGAATTGAATCTATTCTTTAAAGGAGAGTTTTCATGAAAAATCAGAAACTCCGCTCACTCACTGAGGGCGCCATCATGGTCGCTCTTGCCCAGGTACTCAGTTACCTCAAGCTGTTTGAGCTGCCCCAGGGCGGTTCCATCGTAATTGCTATGTTCCCCATCTTCCTTTACTGCGCTCGCTGGGGCTTTGGTCCCGGCATGCTGGCAAGCGTTGCTTACTCCCTGCTGCAGCTGATCTTCGACGGCGCCTATGCATGGGGCTGGCAGAGCATGCTGGGCGACTATATCGTTGCTTTTTCCGCCCTTGGTGTGGCCGGTCTGTTCAGCAAGGCCAAGGGAAGCCTTATTTGGGGCACCATCGCCGGCAGCGCTGCACGCTTCCTGGTCCACTGGGTCGTTGGCGCCACCGTTTGGGGCGAATACATGCCCGATGAGTTCTTTGGCATGACCATGACCAACACCTGGTTCTACTCCGCCCTTTATAACGGCAGCTATATGGTTATCGATATGATCCTCTGCCTTGTGATCGCAGCCCTGATCTACAAGCCCCTGGGCAAGTACATCCGCGGCGAAGATTTGGTCCGCTAACTTTTGCATCCCCC
>JAKSSN010000100.1 GCA_024403095.1 Oscillospiraceae bacterium | reverse complement strand
GACCTTCTGGTCCGTAGCCAGACGCTCTATCCAGCTGAGCTAACAACGCATGTCTTTCATCTGACAGCTCAGTTAATATAGCACATGAATTTAAAAAATGCAAGTGTTTTTTCAAAATATTTTTCAAAAAAAAACACCGCGGAATTTTTCCGCGGTGTTTTTGAATGCTTACTTTGCGTAATCCACAGCCTTGGTCTCGCGCAGCAGATGGACCTTGATCTGACCGGGATAGGTCATCTCTTCTTCGATCTTCTTTGCGATGTCGCGGGCAAGGAGCGTCATCTGGTCTTCGGAAACTTCCTCCGGCTTTACCATGATGCGGATCTCGCGGCCAGCCTGAATTGCATAGCTGCTTGCAATGCCCGGGAAGCTCTTGGAGATCTCTTCCAGCTTTTCAAGGCGCTTCACATAGTTCTCAATGTTCTCGCGGCGTGCGCCGGGACGAGAAGCAGAGATTGCATCGGCTGCCTGAACGATGCATGCCTCCAGAGTATGGGGCTCAACATCACCGTGGTGTGCCTCGATGCAGTGGATGACTGCGTCGGATTCCTTGAACTTTTTGGCAATGTCAACACCGATGGTAACATGGCTGCCCTCCACCTCGTGGTCGATGGATTTGCCCAGGTCGTGCAGCAGACCTGCACGCTTTGCAACAGCAACATTTGCTCCCATTTCAGCAGCCATCAGGCCTGCAATGTGGGAAACCTCGATGGAGTGGTTCAGAACATTCTGGCCATAGCTGGTGCGGTATTTCATACGGCCCAGCATGCGGATGATCTCGGGGTTAAGACCATGAATGTTGGTTTCGAACACTGCGCGTTCGCCTTCGGCCTTAATAACTGCGTTGACCTCTTTCTGAGCCTTGGCAATCATTTCTTCAATTCTTGCCGGGTGGATGCGTCCATCCTGAATCAGCTTTTCCAGAGCCAATCTTGCCACTTCGCGGCGGACCGGATCAAAACCGGAAACCGTGATTGCTTCAGGAGTATCGTCGATGATCAGATCGCAGCCGGTGAGGGTTTCGATGCTGCGAATGTTGCGGCCTTCACGGCCAATGATACGACCCTTCATTTCGTCGTTGGGGAGAGGAACGACAGAAACGGTGATCTCGCTTGCATGATCTGCTGCACAGCGCTGAATAGCGGTTGCAATGATCTCTCTTGCTCTTTCTTCTGCCTCGTCGCGGTACTGAGCTTCGATCTCGCGCACCTTCATTGCCATTTCGTGGGTGCAGTCGTCACGGACCGTGTTGATGAGGTACTGCTTGGCATCCTCTACACTGTATCCGGAAATACGCTCCAGCATTTCCAGCTGGCCCTTTTTGATCTGGGCAATTTCCTGCTGCTGAGCTTCGGCTGCGGCAATTTTTCCGTTCAGTGCCTCAGTCTTCTTCTCAACGGCATCGGTCTTTTTATCCAGATTTTCTTCTTTCTGCTGGAGACGGCGTTCCTGCTTCTGCAGCTCGGCACGACGTTCCTTCACTTCACGTTCGTACTCGGTACGGTTTTTGTGTATTTCTTCCCTTGCCTCAACGAGAGCTTCGCGCTTTTTGCTCTCGGCGCTCTTTATTGATTCATTGATGATTCGTTTGGCTTCTTCCTCTGCGCTTCCAATCTCGCGTTCTGCGACTTTTTTACGATACAGGTTACCAAGCAAAAAACAAACTGCAGCTGCAGCTATTACAATTATAATCCATAAAAATGTGGGCATAGTAAGTAAACACACCTCCAATCTTTTTTGATTTTTGTAGGTGGTTCAGACTAAGCTTTGTTAAACTGAATCTAAAACAATACGAATCCCAGCATATGATTCGTAGGAAAAATCGAAATATTCTTCTCTGCTTCCCCAAACTTCGAAGAATTCCGCAGTTATTTTAGCCTCTATTCGTGATTATGTCAAGCTAACTGGGAAAGATTTTGTACACAGTTTACAAAACTGGGCATAAACGACAAAACAGAGCGGTTACCGGCCGCTCTGTTTCGTATATAGAAGAGAACAAAAATGAAAAAAATTCGTAATAAATAATCAACTCCGCTGTTGATGGTTTAATCATACAGCGGAGTTGTAACAGATTTAAGCAAAAAATTGTTTCAGAATTGTTAAATCCTGTACAAATTGCACAACGGCTTTTAATAGAAGGTTGCCACTTCCTGGGCAGGTGCTGCGCAGTTCACAGAATCGATGTAGGTAAGGACCGGGCCCTTTTTGCCATAAGCCTTGTTGAATTTAAAATGAATCGAGGCGGTAAGGCGGATCCAGCTGGAATCTGCAATTGCAGCTGCTTTCTCGTTTCCTTTTTCCCACTGGCACACCAGGCCGGCAAACTGAATATCATCGGCGCAGCAGGTCATTACATGGCGGCCAGCAACAAAGGTGTTGGCCGGCAGTTTTTTACGCAAAATTGCTCTGCATACCAGCTGCACAGTCTTGCCCTCGTACTTTTCAGGGTCTTCCGAAAGGTCACGATACCACTCTGCGTAATCTTCCTCTTTAATTTCAACGATGGGGGCATTCAGGTCAAAGGGAAGCGGATCTTCAATATCGTCATACACAACGGTATTCTGCATATCCTCATAGGCAATGTCAGCGCGGCGGCTGGCAGCACGAACGATCTTGTGCAGCTCTTCCTTGCTTACCGCGGGAGTGTAGCGGTTGAACACGACCAGTTCTGCGCTCTTGAGCTTATCAAACACCAGCTGGCGCATGTTCTGGTTGTAAGTGAGGAAGGTGTTGGTATCGGCAAACATAAACTCCTGGTAGATCATCCAGCCCTCAGGAAGTGCCTGATACAGCAGGTCCAGCAGCCACATGCCGTTATATTCAATAACAACGCGCTCTGCCTTGGTCTCCTGCACCCATTTTTCCAGGTTTTCGGTTGTAAGGTCAGCCTGGTCTTCCACTACGCGGATATACACACCGCTGCTTGCAAACTGGTCGGGAGCATATTCTTCCTCGCCCTCTTCGCAGACCAGCAGCAGGGTTCTTTCGCCATTACAGAATCGTTTATCTTCCAGTGTTTCCTGAATGAACCTTGTTTTACCGGATTCCAGAAAGCCGGTAAACAGGAAGCAGGGTACATCTTGTCTCTTATTCAACGGTAAACAGCTCCTTCAGTGCCTTTTCATTCAGCTTGCTGCCGATCACGCAGAAACGGCCGGTAACTTCAGCGTTGCCGCGGCGGATCTCAGATTCGCCGGGAACATAGTCAAAGTAGATCCATGCACCATCGGAAGCATCCACGATGCCCTTGGCACGCAGAACGATACCATACTTGTCTTCCTCGCCCAGCTTATCCAGGATTGCCTGCAGGGAAGCCTGCGTGAACTTGCGGGGAGTTTCCATGCCCCAGCTGGTGAACACTTCATCCGCATGATGATGGTGGTGATGATGGTGGCATTCGCAGTCAGGATCATCGCATTCACCTTCATCGTGATGATGGTGATGGTGGTGATGCTCATGCTCCTCGTCTTCATCATCGTCGTGGTGGTGATGGTGGCACTCGCAGTCAGGATCGTCGCACTCGTCTTCGTCGTGATGATGGTGATGGTGGTGATGCTCGTGCTCCTCGTCTTCATCATCGTCGTGGTGGTGATGGTGGCACTCGCAGTCAGGATCGTCGCACTCGTCTTCATCGTGATGATGGTGATGGTGGTGATGCTCGTGCTCCTCATCTTCATCATCGTCGTGGTGGTGATGGTGGCACTCGCACTCGGGATCGTCGCATTCATCCTCATCGTGATGATGGTGATGATGTTCGTGCTCCATATGCTCCAGCTCAGCCTTCAGAGCATTGCCGGCCATAACCTCGGCGATCTTGCTGCCGTCGATCTGGGTCCAGGGAGTGGTGATCAGGCTTGCTTCGGCATTAATACCCTTCAGCAGTTCCACTGCGGTCATAACCTTTTCATCTGCAGCAGAATCGGTGCGGCTGAGAACGATAAGGTCGGCATTGGCAACCTGGTCGTTAAAGAACTCGCCAAAATTGCGCATATACATGCGGCACTTGCCGGCATCAACAACAGTAACCTTGCTGCCGATCCGTGCGCCTTCCACGCGCTCGACTGCTGCAGCAACATCGCTGAGTTTGCCAACACCGGAGGGCTCGATGATAATACGGTCGGGAGCATACTCTTCCATGACCTTGCGAAGGGCCTTGGTAAAGTCGCCTACCAGGGTGCAGCAGATGCAGCCGGAATTCATTTCGGTGATCTCAACGCCGGCATCCTTCAGGAAGCCGCCGTCGATGGCGATCTCGCCGAATTCGTTTTCGATCAGAACCAGTTTTTCATTTTTGTAAGCCTCGCTGATCAGCTTGCGGATCAGTGTGGTTTTACCTGCGCCAAGAAACCCGGAAAAAATATCGATATTGGTCATTTGTAATTCCTCTTTCTTAAATCAGCAAAGCTTTGCGCCAGCAGGAACTGCGTCGTCAATGAGCATCAGGTGCAGTTTCTCTTCGCCCTTTTCCTTATGAACAGCGGAAATCAGCATGCCGTTGGATTCCACACCCATCATCTTGCGGGGAGGCAGGTTGAGAATAGCAACAGCAGTCTTGCCGATCAGCTGGTCGGGTTCATAATATTTGTGAATGCCGGAGAGAATGATACGGTCGGTACCGGTACCGTCGTCCAGAGTGAACTTCAGCAGCTTGTCGCTCTTCTTCACGGCTTCGCAGTTCTTAATTTTAACTGCACGCAGGTCAGACTTGCAGAAGGTATCAAAGTCGATGGTCTCCTCGGTGAGGGGTTCCACTTCCAATGCGGGAAGTGCTGCCTTCTTGGCTGCTTCCTGCATGGCTTCCAGCTCTGCCAGCATAGCTGCGGCATCAATGCGCGGGAACAGGGTCTCGCCCTTGTGAACAGAGACCTCTGCGGGCAGAACACCGTATTCGCCGGCCTTCTCCCAAGCCTGTGCTGCTGCATCTGCACCGATCTGCTCAAAGGCCTTGGCGCAGCTTTCGGGAATAAAGGGAACCAGCATGGTGAGTGCGCTGCGGATGGCCTCCAGCAGGGTGTAGAGAACGGTGGCAAGTCTTGCGCGGTTTGCCTCGTCCTTTGCCAGCACCCAGGGTGCGCTCTCATCGATGTACTTGTTGGCGCGGCCGATCAGGCGGAATGCCTCTTCCAGAGCCAGATGGGGCTGGAAAGCATCCATAAAGCCTGCATACTTTTCGGTGCATTCCTTCATCATTGCGCTGATCTCGTCATCCAGTGCATCGTGGCAGCGGTCTGCAGGCAGGGTGCCGCCAAAGTACTTTTCAACCATTGCAGTGGTGCGGGAGACCAGGTTGCCCAGGCTGTTTGCCAGGTCAACATTAATGGTGTTGATCAGCAGTTCATTGGAGAAGTTGCCGTCGGAGCCGAAGGGGAAGGTGCGCAGCAGGAAGAAGCGCAGTGCGTCCACGCCAAACTTTTCTGCCAGCACATAAGGATCCACCACGTTGCCCTTGGATTTGCTCATCTTGCCGCCGTCAATTACCAGCCAGCCGTGTCCGTAAACTTTCTGAGGCATGGGCATACCCACGCTCATGAGCATTGCGGGCCAGATAATGGAATGGAAACGTACGATCTCCTTGCCCACGATGTGGTGCACGTTGGGCCAGTACTTATCCAGGTCGTTGTAACGGTCGTTCATGTAACCCATAGCGGTTGCGTAGTTAAACAGAGCGTCGACCCAAACGTAAACGACATGACCCGGGTCAAAGTCCACGGGAACACCCCAGCTGAAGCTGGTACGGGAAACGCAGAGGTCTTCCAGGCCGGGCTTGATGAAATTATTGATCATTTCATTCACGCGGGAAGCGGGCTCCAGGAAGGTGCCGGATTCCAGCAGCTCCTGTACGGGCTTTGCGTACTTGGAAAGACGGAAGAAGTAAGCTTCCTCTTCTGCATCATGCACTTCGCGGCCGCAGTCGGGGCACTTGCCGTCGACCAGCTGACTTTCGGTCCAGAAGCTTTCGCAGGGAGTGCAGTACTTGCCCTTGTAGGCGCCCTTGTAAATATCGCCGTTGTCATACATTTTCTTGAAGATCTTCTGAACAGCGGCCACATGATAGTCATCCGTTGTGCGGATAAAACGGTCGTTGGAAATGTTCATCAGCTTCCACAGGTCAAGAATGCCGCCTTCGCCGGTAACGATCTCGTCCACAAACTGCTGGGGAGTCACGCCAGCTTCTTTTGCCTTCTCTTCAATTTTCTGGCCGTGCTCGTCGGTTCCGGTGAGGAACATCACATCGTAGCCGCGCAGGCGCTTGTAACGGGCAATTGCGTCCGTTGCCACGGTGCAGTAAGTGTGGCCGATATGCAGCTTGGCAGAGGGGTAGTAGATTGGGGTTGTAATGTAGAATGTTTCTTTCATTGTTCTCTATCTCCAGTTTATTAATTTCTGTTCATTGGGGCATCAGCCGTAGGTACCGTCGGAATTTGCCGCAGCGCCGCCTTCTCCACCCGTGTCGGGAGCAGCTGGCGCAGGTGCCGGCCATTTAATATCCTCATCGTGCAGATGATAGGTGCTGTAGGCAATGATTTCCTTTTCAATCTCGTTGCCGTCTTTATCATAAGTGATGCGCATTGAGCGGGCACCCGTACCCACCC
>JAKSSN010000010.1 GCA_024403095.1 Oscillospiraceae bacterium | reverse complement strand
TCACACGGGAAACAAGCTGCTTTCCATACGTAATTTGTGAGTAATTTGGTAGTAATTTAAGTGATTTATTAGGGATTTTCAGCTTGCGGAGGCAAATGGACACTTATACTTCAAAATGCCACTTTTCCCAGTCATATCAAGGAAAAACCCGCCATCCCAATGGATAGCGGGCATTAGGTTTTTGGAGCGGATGATGGGAGTCGAACCCACCTTATCGGCTTGGGAAGCCGAAGTTCTACCGATAAACTACATCCGCATTTGAACGGAGTATAGCACAACCCCGTTCAGTTTGCAAGTTTATTGATGCTTACAGAATTACGATTCCGGCAGAGGCGCAGCGGTCCAGAGTCTCCTGGTCCCAGATAGAGGCCTGAACTTCGCCAATGTGTGCTTTGCCCAGCAGCAGCATGCACAGGCGGGACTGGCCGATTCCGCCGCCGATGGTAAGGGGCAGCTCGCCGTTGAGCAGCATCTTGTGGTAAGGCAGCTCGCGGCGGTCATCGCAGCCGGCCTTTGTCAGCTGCTCGTCCATCGACTTGGGATCAACGCGAATACCCATTGAAGAAAGCTCGAATCCGCCATTCAGCACATCCTTCCCCACCATAATATCGCCGTTCAGTGCCCAGTCATCATAGTCAGGGGCTCTGCCGTCATGGGGCTTTCCGTCCATCAGCTTATCACCAATGCCCATAATAAAGGCCGTGTGATGCTCCTTCAGGTAGGCAGCCTCACGCTCTTTGCGGCTCAGCTCCGGGTACATGCGCTCCAGCTGCAGAGCAGTTACAAAACTGACGCGGCGCTCGATCTTGGGCACACGCTGCAGCTGAGGATAAATGGCCTGAATCGTATCCTGCGTATCGCAGATAGCCGTAACGATATCCATGACTGTGGATTTCAGATAGTCGATGGTGCGGTTTTCTGCAAGAATGATCTTCTCCCAGTCCCACTGGTCCACATAAACAGAATGCAGGTTATCCAGCTCATCCTCGTCGCGGCGGATGGCATTCATATCGGTATATAAGCCGCGTCCGGGATAGAAGCCATAACGCTTTAGTGCAAGGCGCTTCCACTTGGCAAGGGACTGCACCACTTCTGCCTTATGATCAGAGTGGAGAATATCAAAGCCAACCGGGCGCTCCACACCATTCAGATTATCATTCAGGCCGGAATCACGGTCAACAAACAAGGGTGCAGATACACGCTCGAGATTCAGCAGCGCAGCAAGGCGGTCCTGAAACAGGCGCTTTACCAGGCTGATTGCCTTTTGCGTATCGTACATGCTGAGAAGGTTGGTATAATCCTTGGGAATATAAGTATTCATAATATTTCTCCTGTCAGCCTTCTGCAAGAAGTTCTATGATCTTCTGATAATAGTCTTCTGCATGGTGGCGAAAATTCTTTCTGATTTTTGCGGCTTGTTCCTCGCTGCCGCATAACAGGCGCAGGCTGATGATCTCCCCTGCCCCGTCATTCATGCTAAGTTCAGTGATCACTCCGGATTCGGTTTTTTTACTGCCGGTATGAATCATAGATTGGCGCAGCAGCTGTTCCATTACAGGCTCCAGCAGCATCTCGGCGCGGTTTCGAACGCTGTAGGGCAGCGCGGACTCTACTACCACAATGTTATTTTTACCGTTTTCGGTAATAACATATTCACCATCCACCTGGTTCATCTGCCCGGCAAGGATCAGTTCCTCCACTGCCTCGGAATATACGAAATATCCGATGCCGCCGTCGCATTCCGCACAAAGGTCATAAAGTTTTGCTGCTTCAATCGGGGCAGGCAGATCTTTGATGAGGAAAAGGATCAGAAGTTTTATATCGGTTTTCTCATGTATAAAGCCGTAGCTGTCCATCCGTTCTCTCCTGTTAAAGAAATTGAATATTAAAGCTTTTCTGCTGCCAGTGCATCCGCATAGATCGTAACATCAAGGTGCAGCTGTAAAAAGGCAGAAGGAACCACACTGTCGGTTCGTGCATATAAGGTGCGGAACAAGGCTTCCGCCCGGTACTCGCCGCTGCAAGCCACAAGGATGTGCGCAGCCGAAAGGATCGTATGAATGCCGGCTGTGCATACAGTATCCGGAACAGAAGTTCTTTCAAACTTCTCCAGCAGCTCTTTTTTCGTACGGTCCGTCAGTTTTTGAATGTGTGTAACGCTGTTATAGGGAACCGCAGGTTCATTATATGCGATCCTTCCCGTGCACCCAACCGAAAGAAGCTGCAGATCCACACCGCACTCGGAAATCAGCCCGTCGTACGCTTCCGGATTTTCCGGATCCGGGCGGATAACATCAAATCCGTTTTTCAATACCGCTTCAGCTGCCGGGTCCTGCGGAATGTTGCTGGTAGCAAAAAAGCGCAAACCGCTGCAGTTGATTTGGTTTTCTTTACAAAGCAAAAAGAACGTGCTCAGAATACCGGCAACTTCAGGATCGTCGGAAAAGGCAATTGCAGCAACCGGTTTGCTTTTAACAAGTTCAGCAATCTCCTGAGCTGCAGCAGAGATAAGTTCCCCGGAAGGCAGGATTTTTGTTTTCATGTTTTTTCGATCAGAAGCTTGGAGAGCTCGTCCATAAAGGTGTTAATGTCCTTAAAGCTGCGATAAACCGAAGCAAAGCGGACATAAGCCACTTCATCCACCGTTTTCATACGGCTCATTACCATTTCGCCGATCTTATCCGTGCCGATCTCACGCTCCAGGCTGCCCTGCAGTTCCTGCTCAATGCTGTCGGCAATATCTTCCAGCTGGGAAAGAGATACCGGGCGCTTCTCGCATGCGCGCAGCATACCGTTGATCACCTTCATCCGGTCGAAGGACTGGCGGCTGCCATCCCGCTTAATTACAACAAGGGGAACGCGGTCGATAATTTCATAAGTAGTAAAACGTTTCTGGCACTGCAGGCACTCTCTTCTTCTGCGAATCGATGCGCCTTCCTCCGCCGGGCGGGAGTCAATAACCTTGCTGTCGATAAAACCGCAATACGGGCATTTCATTGGTTTTCTCCTTATTCACTATGATTTAAAAATTTTGTGAAATTATATCATTTTGGTTTACATATTTCCACAGCAGCAGCGAACAAAGACAAAAAAAAGACACAGGGTAACAGACCCGTGTCTTTTTAATTGATTACTTATTCAGCAGGGCGGCTGCACCGGCTCCCGGAAGGGTGGATTCGTTGCCGATCACCAGCTTCACATGGCGGCCTAGCTTTTTGGCACCGTAAAGATCCAGGAATTGCTCCAGCATGGGGTGGTAGCAGTGGCTCTTCTGCACCAGGGAACCCTCTGCGCACACGCACACCGGGTGCTCAGCTTCCTTGCCGGAATCGGTAAGAATGGAGATTGCCAGAAGATTCGTGCACATGCAGCGGGCAGAACGCTCAAACAGTGCCTTGGAGATCTCCTGCAGGAAAGTTCTGTCGTCATCGTTATCGCAGAATTCGGCAAGATTCTCGCCAATTGACCATGCATCAATAACGGAAGAATCTGGCTTAACCAGCTTGCGTACATTTTCTGCCGTATAAGCGGAGAGGATGCCATCATCAGCAGCTGCGTTAAGGATCAGTCGGCACAGCTCGCCCTGGTAAACACCGGCAGTCAGCTTTTCAAAAAACTTTTCACCGGGAGCAGCGCTGTGCTCATCCAGTTCTTTATCAAAGCGGCCGCGCGGCATGGTGGTGCAGGTTCCGCTCTCGCAGTTAACGATCTGCTTTCTGGTACCGGTAAGGCCGATCTTTGCAATTGCCTCGTCGGAAACAAGGCAGCAGGTATTGGTTCCTGTTCCGCTGACCTGCCCAATAAAGCTGCTGTAGGATGTTTTATCGATCGAAGCAGTTCCACCCAGCAGAACAGCAGCAGTATCATTCAGGATCACTGCATGTTTGCCGTGAACACCGCGTTTTTCCAGCTCAGCGATCAGATCTGCAGCAACCAGATGCCCTTCACAGCCGGTAATGATAACTTCTTTATCGATTTTAACAACGCGGCCATCGATCTCCGGAGTGATCTCTGCATTATAGCTGAAACAGAAACCAATGTCGTCTGCCTCGGCAAGAAGCGGCTGAATGCTGTCAGCAACCAGAGAAATGAATTCCTCCCAGGTTGCGGGAGTTCCGATGCCCGGCATCTTTCGCTTCTGCAGGTGGTCTACGGTGTACCCCTTGTCAGTAAAGGTAAGCAGACCGGTACGGAAATTGGTTCCGCCTGCATCGATCACAACCACAGGTTTATTTTTAGGAACATCACCGGCAAAGCGCAGGAAGGTGGGGATCATGGGAGGAAGGCAATTTTCCTTTTCCAGTCCTTCCTTCATTTCGGCGGCCATCAGCGGAGCATACACCGAGGGATCCAGTTTTTCCGGCTCCATGCCGTTTGCAGTCAGATACTCATGAGCTGTCATTTTCATTGGATAAAAATTCCTTTTCTTATAATCAATCCTTTTTAGCCGCTTCAACAATACCGGAAGCAAGCCCGGCCAGGCCCTGAATCTCCGAAGGGATAATGATCTTGGTTGCCTTGCCGTCGGCGGCAGCCTGGAAAGCTTCCAGTGCCTTGATCTTAATAACCGCATCCGTGGGGCAAGCTTCATTGATCAGGCGAATACCTTCGGCAGTAGCTGACTGAACCTTAAGAATTGCTTCTGCTTCGCCTTCTGCTTCAAGGATCTGCTGCTGTTTTTTTGCGTCTGCACGAAGAATAGCGGATTCCTTTTCACCTTCAGCTTCAAGGATCGCGGCTCTCTTTTCGCCTTCGGCACGCAGGATAGCTTCGCGGCGTTCACGCTCTGCTTTCATCTGCTTTTCCATTGCGTTCTGAATTTCTTTGGGGGGCAGAATATTCTTCAGTTCCACGCGGTTCACTTTAATTCCCCAGGGGTCCGTTGCTTCGTCAAGGATGCTGCGCATACGGCTGTTGATCACATCGCGGCTGGTAAGGCACTGGTCCAGCTCCAGATCGCCGATGATGTTACGAAGAGTAGTTGCCGAAAGGTTCTCGATAGCTACCATGGGCTGTTCAATGCCGTAGGTGTAGAGTTTGGGGTCAGTGATCTGGAAATACACCACGGTGTCGATCTGCATGGTAACGTTATCCTTGGTGATCACCGGCTGAGGAGGAAAGTCCGCAACCTGCTCCTTCAGAGAAATGACCTTTGCCACACGCTCGATGAAGGGAACCTTAACATGAAGGCCAACATCCCAGGTTTTTTCATATGCACCCAGGCGCTCGATCACATAAGCTTTTGCCTGCTGAACAATACGGATGCTGCGAATAAGGACAAACAGAATAATGATAAGAAGTGCCAAAACAAAATATCCCATACCGATACTCCTTTTTTTATTTATTTTACTATGAGCTTAACGCCCTCAATACGTACTACTTCAACTGTTGTTCCAGCCGGAATAACAGCTCCGTCCAAAGATCTGGCAGACCAGTCTTTCCCCTGCAGGGATACACATCCGGTTGCGGAAAGATTATTAATTTCCTCCTTCACGATGCAGAGCTGCCCGATTGCACGGTCAGCATTGGTGGGAAGAGTTCGATTGTTTATGTATTTTTTTGCCAGCGGCCGGGTTGCGGCCAGAGCGGCAATCGATACAACAAAGAACCAGAGGACCTGCAGCCAGATCGGCGCACCAAGAAAAGCAGAAATAACCGCCGCCAGAGAGCCAATTGCAAACCAGATCGACACCAGCCCCGGAACTGCCCATTCTACGATCATAAACACGACCAGTGCGGCGATCCAGAAGCCTGTCATACCAAACATCATCATAAGGTGCCTACGCCTCCTTTGTTAATTGATTTTACAATAAAGATATCACTATTGCAAGCATTAGGAAAACAGCAGTGTGCAATGAGTTGAAAACCGGGCCCGTAATATTCTCTTTTCGTTTGCACGTAAGGTTTTCCTTTATCCAATTGCAGTATAGCCAAAAAAGCCCCTCAGAAACAGAGTAAAATGGAGGAATTAGTGTGTTATATTTTTCTTTTTTCGCAAATAATCGTGAATTCTGTTTGTTCGGTACCCGAATCTCTTCCCTTTCTGCTTATGAATTGGCTGAAATATTTCATTTTTCCGCAGTGATTCCGTTGCATTGCTGCAGGCGTAACGGATGCAGTGATTAGGCAATCACCTCATTTAATGTGCTAAATGCTTCTTTAGACTTTTACGGATTAAAGTATTTACTTTTATGAAATAAAGTGCTAATATGTATATGCATTAATTAAATGAATCGCCCGGAGGAAAACGGCAAATGAATAAATTACCCAGAAAACAGCGCAGCGACGATATGTATAAAGCAATTCTTTCCCTTGAGACCATGGAAGAATGCAAACAGTTTTTTGATGATCTCTGCACCGTTACCGAGCTTTTGGCAATGGAGCAGCGCTTCCAGGTTGCTTCCTGCCTGGATAAGGGCATGATCTATAACGACATTCTGGCCGAGACCGGCGCTTCCAGCGCAACGATCAGCCGCGTTAACCGCTCGCTTCAGTACGGCAGAGGCGGCTATGAAGTTGTATTCGACCGCATTTACGGAGACCGCAAAAAATGACAAGCTACGGTCCCCTGGCCCCCTGGTACGATAAACTGACAAAAGATGTCCCTTACGCGTCTTTTGCTGATTTTTATGAAAAACAGTTTCAGGCCACTGAAGGCAGCTTTCAGATGCTGCTGGACCTGTGCTGCGGAACGGGCACGCTTACCCAGCTGATGGCACAGCGGGGATATGAAATGATTGCCGTTGATATGTCCCCCGATATGCTGATGTCCGCCTCCGCCAAAGACTATTCCGGCGTTATTCCGCCGCTTTTCCTTTGCCAGGACGCCCGCGAGCTTGACCTATACGGCACCGTAGACGCCTGCTACTGTTCCCTCGATGGTTTCAATTACATTCCGGGCGAAGACCTGCCCGAAGTTTTTCGGCGCCTTCATCTGTTTGTCCGCCCCGGCGGTCTTCTGGTCTTTGACCTTCGTACCGAAGATTTTTTTGCTTCGATTGATGGTGATATCTTTGTTGACGAAACCGAAGATGTTCTGTGCCTTTGGCGGGCAGATTACGAACCGGAAGAAAAACTGATGGTTTACAGCATGGATGTTTTTTCCCGCAGTGGGAAATACTGGAAGCGCGGAAGCGAAGACCATTTGGAATACGTACACCCGGAAGAAGAGCTGCGGAAAATGCTTGCGTCAAACGGCTTTATCAACATTAAATTCACCACCGACTGCCCGCAAGGGAATATGGGCCGTGTGTTTGTGATTGCCCAGCGCAATGAATAATAAACTTGCAAAAAGAGAGCCTGCATAATGCATTTGCAGGCTTTCATTTTATGTTTTTGGTTCAATTGGTGTCAGTTTGGATGTCAATCTCATTTGCATGCAGCGGCACAGAACAACGATAACCTTATAACGGTTCAAAAACTAGAAAAGCAGCCGAATTCGTTTGAATTCGGCTGCTTTTACTGGCGGAGAGTAAGGGATTCGAACCCCTGTGGACTTGCGCCCTAACGGTTTTCAAGACCGCCCCGTTATGACCGCTTCGGTAACTCTCCATTTCGTTTAAGGATTATATCGGCGCTGCCTGCTTTTGTCAACTGTTTTTGGTTTTCCTTGACACCCCATACCCCCTGTGCTATCATTAATTGATTTTGGAAACCGGTACTGTGATGCCGGCAAGATTACAATAGTGCCCGTGGGTCCTGTTATGCCTTGCCGTGTCATGCGGCGGGGTTTTCTTTTTGTATAAGATTAGTAATGGAGGAGCACTCATGGCGGATCGTAAACTGAAAGCAAAAGTGTATACTTCCCCTGCTGTTCCCTTTTTTAACGAGGAAACAGTTCTTTCATCCGTTCCCTCTTTTGTCAGCAGTGAATTGAATAACGAGCAGTATTCCATTTTTCCCGGTTTTTGCGATGTGCATGTTCATTTTCGCGAGCCGGGTTTTTCATATAAAGAAACCATTCAAAGCGGCAGCCGCAGCGCGGCCCGCGGCGGCTACACCGCAGTGTGCACAATGCCAAACCTTAACCCCGTGCCCGACAGTGTGGAACATCTGCAGGCCCAGCTTGACCTGATTCGTGACCAGGCTGTGATCGCAGTTTATCCTTATGGCTCGATCACCGTTGAAGAAAAGGGCCAGCAGCTTGCCGACCTGGAAGGCATGGCTGCGAATGTGATCTCCTTTTCGGATGATGGCCGCGGGGTCCAGGACGAGGGAATGATGCGCGAGGCAATGCTGAGAGCAAGATCCCTTGGTAAAATTATCACCGCCCACTGTGAAGTAAACGACCTGCTGCATGGCGGATATATTCACGATGGCCGCTATGCTGCAGCCCATGGCCACAAAGGAATCTGCAGCGAAAGCGAATGGCGCCAGATTGAGCGCGATGTCCGCCTGGCAGGTGAAACCGGCTGTGCCTATCACGTATGCCACATTTCCTGCAAGGAAAGTGTGTCGATCATTCGGGATGCCAAAAAATCCGGCGTTAATGTAACCTGCGAGACCGGGCCTCATTACCTGGTGCTTTGTGAAGATGATCTGCAGGAACACGGGCGTTTTCGTATGAATCCGCCTCTGCGCTCGGCTCAGGACCGGGATGCCCTGCTTGCTGGAATTCAGGACGGTACCATTGATATGATCGCCACAGACCATGCACCCCACAGCGCCGAGGAAAAGAGCCGCGGCCTTTCCGGCAGTGCATTTGGCGTGGTCGGGCTTGAAACTGCTTTCCCGGTTCTTTACACCAAGCTGGTGCGCACCGGTGTTATCACCATGGACCGTCTGATGCAGCTTTTGGTTGCTGCGCCCCGCGCTCGTTTCGGGATTCCGTTTGGTAATGAATTTTCCGTTTGGGACCTTGAAACCGAGTACCCCGTAGATCCCGCTGAATTTGTATCTATGGGCAAGGCAACTCCGTTTGAAGGAATGCAGCTGTTTGGAAAATGTTTAATGACCGTTAAGGATGGAAACATTGTATGGTAAAAGGAAGCTTTGTTATTACTGAAAACACACCGGTTGCTGCCGGAATTCATCGCTTAACGCTGCGTGCACCGGGCAAGCTGTCCATTCTGCCTGGTCAGTTTGCAAGTATAAGCATTCCCGGTTTTTTCCTCCGCCGGCCCTTTTCCGTCTGCGATGCGGATGACGGTTCGCTCACGGTAATGTACCGCACTGTTGGGGCGGGAACCGAGGCGCTTACTTCTCAGGCCGTTGGCAGCACACTGGATGTGATGGCCGGGCTGGGCAATGGCTACGATCTTACCCTTGCCGGCAATGCTCCGCTGCTGATTGGCGGCGGAATGGGCTGCACACCGCTGCTTCTCACCGCAAAAGCGCTGCTTGCCAAAGGCGTTAAACCATATGCCGTACTCGGCTTCAGCTCAAAGGACGATGTGATCCTTGCCGATGAGCTCTCCGCTCTTGGCTGCAAAGTTGCTGTTGCAACCGTCGATGGAAGCTTCGGCACCAAAGGCTTTGTTACCGACATACTCCCCCGCGAGTTCAGCTATTTTTATTCCTGCGGTCCGGAAGCTATGTACCGGGCAATCGTAAAAGCCACCGACCTGCCGGGACAGTTCAGTTTTGAGGAACGGATGGGCTGCGGATTTGGCGCCTGCATGGGCTGCACAAAGAAAACCGTGAACGGTTTCCGCCGTGTATGCAAAGACGGACCTGTTTTTGCAAGAGAGGAGCTGCAATGGGAAGACTGAATGTAGAGCTGTGCGGAATTGAACTGGCCAACCCTGTGATCCCCGCCAGCGGCACGTTTGGATATGGTTATGAATACGCCGCTCTGTATGATATCAACTGCCTGGGCACATTTTCCTTTAAGGGCACAACCAAAGAGCCCCGGTTCGGCAATCCAACGCCCCGCATCGCCGAGGGATATTCCGGTATGCTGAACGCCGTTGGTCTTCAGAACCCCGGTGTTGCCAAAGTGAAAAGCGAAGAACTCCCGCGCCTGAAACAATGCTTCCACAAACCGGTTATTGCAAACATCAGCGGTTTTTCGCTGGATGAATATGTTTACACCTGTGCACAGCTGGACGAAGAAGAACAGGTTGGGTGGCTGGAAGTGAATATCAGCTGCCCCAATGTGCATGGCGGCGGCATGAGCTTTGGCACGGATCCTGCCTGCGCTGCTGAAGTGGTAAAGGCAGTGAAAACCGTTGTGAAAAAGCCTGTGATCATCAAGCTCAGCCCTAATGTAACCGACATCGTCAGCATTGCAAAAGCCTGCGAAGATGCCGGTGCTGATGCCATCAGCCTGATCAACACAATGATGGGTATGCGCATCGATCTGAAGACCCGCAAGCCCGTTTTGGCCAACACGACCGGCGGTCTTTCCGGGCCGGCAGTATTCCCTGTTGCACTGCGTATGGTATACCAGGTATCAAAGGCAGTTTCTGTGCCTGTGATTGGAATCGGCGGTATTTCCACTGCAGAAAACGTGATAGAAATGATGCTTGCCGGTGCCAGCGCTGTTGAAGTCGGCGCTGCTAATATTGTAAATCCCTATGCCTGCAGAGATATTATTCAATCGCTGCCCGCAGTTATGGATCGTTATGGAATCAATACACTGAAAGAAATTATTGGAGGAGCACATTAATGGGAAAAGATGTAATTATTGCTTGCGATTTTGCAAGTGCCGAGCAGACTTATGCTTTTCTGGACCTTTTCACTGAAGAAAAGCCTTTTCTGAAGATTGGCATGGAGCTGTTTTATGCAGAGGGTCCTCAGATTGTACGTGAAATCAAGAAGAGAGGTCACCGCATCTTTCTTGACCTGAAACTGCACGATATTCCCAACACTGTAAAAAAGGCAATGGCTGTGCTTTCTAATCTTGATGTTGACATCTGCAACCTTCATGCAGCCGGCACAACCGCAATGATGAAGGGTGCTTTGGAAGGCCTGACCCGTGCGGATGGCACCCGTCCCCTTCTGATTGCTGTAACTCAGCTTACTTCTACCGATCAGGAATCCATGGAACAGGATCTTCTGATTCACGAGCCCATTGACCAGGTTGTTATGCACTATGCAAAAACCGCCAAAAATGCCGGACTTGACGGCATCGTCTGCTCTCCCCTGGAAGCCGGCAAAGTACATGACGTCTGCGGCAAAGATTTTCTTACCATCACTCCGGGCGTTCGTTTTGCTGATGGCGACAAGGGCGACCAGAAGCGTGTAATGACTCCGGAAGCCGCAAAAGAGATTGGCTCCGATTATATTGTTGTGGGCAGACCCATCACCCAGGCTGCTGACCCTGTGGCTGCATACCGCCGCTGCGTTAAAGAATTTGTTGATTAATTTTTACCGGATAGGAGAAAATAACTCATGGAACTCAATAAACTGATTGCTAAAGATCTGCTTTCTATTAAGGCTGTCTTTTTCCGCCCGGAAGAGCCTTTCACCTGGGCCAGCGGAATCAAGAGCCCCGTATACTGCGATAACCGCCTTACTCTTACTGCACCTGCCGTGCGCGCCGATGTGGAAAATGGCCTTGCTCAGCTGGTACGCGAGAATTACCCCGAAGTTGAGGTATTAATGGGCACTTCCACCGCCGGTATTGCTCACGCCGCAATTGTTGGCCACATCATGGGCCTTCCCATGGGTTACGTTCGCAGCGGCAACAAAGACCACGGCCGCCAGAACCGCATTGAGGGCAAACTGGAAGCCGGCCAGAAGGTTGTTGTAGTAGAGGACCTGATCTCTACCGGCGGCAGCGTGATTGAAGTTGTTGATGCACTGCGCGAAGCCGGCGCCGAGGTGCTTGGCGTTGTATCTATTTTCACCTATGGCATGCAGAAAGGTCTCGACCGCCTTGCTGCCGCAAACGTGAAGAACATTTCTCTCACCAACTTCGACTGCATTGCTGAAGTAGCAGCTGAAGAAGGCTATATCCGTGCCGAAGATATTCAGCGTCTGATTGCTTTCCGCAACAATCCCTCCGATGAAAGCTGGATTGGAGCATAATTATGGCAAGAAGTCTGATTGATGTTCTGGACCTGAGTCTGGATGAAATTGATGAGCTGATTGCTGTTGCCAATGACATCATTGCCAACCCGCGCAAATACAGCGAAGTCTGCCACGGAAAAAAGCTTGCAACTCTGTTTTTTGAGCCCTCTACCCGTACCCGTCTCAGCTTTGAGGCTGCCATGTACGAGCTGGGCGGCCATGTCCTTTCGGTTTCCAGCGGTGCTTCCTCTTCTGCTGCTAAGGGCGAAAGCGTTGCCGACACAGCAAAAACCGTAAGCTGCTATGCTGATATTATTGCCATGCGCCACCCCAAAGAAGGCGCTCCCTATGTGGCTTCGCTGAATGCCTCGATTCCGGTGATCAACGCCGGCGATGGCGGACACAATCATCCCACCCAAACGCTTACCGATCTTCTTACGATCAAGCGTGAAAAAGGCCATTTTGAAAACCTGACCGTAGGTTTCTGCGGTGATCTGAAGTTTGGCCGTACGGTTCACAGCCTGATCAGCGCCCTGTCCCGCTATTCCGGCGTACGCATTGTTCTGATCTCCCCGGACGAGCTGAAGCTTCCCAGCTACATTAAAAACGATGTGCTGAAGAAGAACGGAATTCCTTATAAGCAGACAACCGACCTGCTGAGTGTAATTCCCGAGCTGGACATTCTTTACATGACCCGCGTTCAGAAAGAGCGCTTCTTCAACGAAGAAGATTATCTTCGCCTGAAAGACAGCTATATTCTTGAGCCCCGCAAGCTGGAAACCGCAAAGGCCGATCTTTGCATTATGCATCCGCTGCCCCGTGTAAACGAGATCAGCGTTGCAATTGACGATGATCCGCGCGCTTGCTATTTCAAGCAGGTGCTGAACGGCAAATACATCCGCATGGCACTGATCATGAAGCTGTTGAAGGAGGCTGGAACCATATGAACATTGATTCGATTCAGAGCGGTGTTGTTATTGACCATATCACTGCCGGCAAAGGCCGTGTGATCTATGAACTGCTTCACCTGGATGATCTTGACTGCTCCGTTGCCATGATCATGAATGCCAGCAGCCACAAAATGGGGAAAAAGGATATTATTAAAATCGACTCCAACATTCCCGTTGATGTTGACGTGATCGGCTATGTGGATCCTGAAGCAACTATCAATATTATTCAAAACGGCACACTGGTGGAAAAACGTGCTCTGCAGCTGCCCGAGCTTCTTACCAACGTGATCCGCTGCAAAAACCCCCGCTGCATCACTTCTGTGGAGCAGGAATTAACTCAGGTTTTCAAACTCACCGACCGAAACAAAAAAATCTACCGCTGCATTTATTGCGAAGCAAAAGCAGGCAAATAAAAATAACCCGGATTGCCAATCAGGCGATCCGGGTTATTTGCTTTATCCTTATGCTTTCTCGGCAAGATAATCCAGTGCAAACTGGGCATGCATGGCTGCGCCGCGCTTGAGGATTGCTTCGTCAACATCATAATGGTCGTTATGGTTGCCGTAGCAATGCACCTCATCGTGGCTGCCAAGGTAGCCGTAGAAGCCGGGAACTTCATCCATAAAATAGGCAAAGTCTTCGCTGCCCATCATACGCGGCAGTTCCTTGATTCCCTCTTCACCAAACAGCTTGAGGGCGGCATTCTTTGCAATGTTGTTAAGGTCTTCCTGATCGTTGATCAGCGGAGAGGGATATGCCCAGTACTCCAGGCTTGCTTTGGCGCCAAATGCATCTGCGGTCTCTTCTGCAACGCGGCGAATGAGGGGTTCGATCTTGCCGCGCATTTCGCGGGAATGGGTGCGGCAGGTGCCTTCCATAACTACCTTGTTAGCAATAATGTTAAAGCGCTGGCCGCCATGGATCTCGCCCACTGTAACAGCAAGCGCATTCAGCGGATTATTATTGCGGGATACGATGGTCTGAAGATTCATAACAATGGCAGAGGCCGCAACAATTGCATCAATGCCGCCGCTGGGATTGCTGCCGTGGCAGGATGCGCCATCCACCGTGATGCGGAAGTTATCGCAGCTTGCCATACGTACACCGGAATCAATGCTCATAAACGGAGCCTCAAGATCGTTCCAAACATGCTGGCCAAAAATTGCATCTACTTCTTTCATCACGCCCTGCTGTACGTAATATTCTGCTCCGTGGCAGGTCTCCTCTGCTGCCTGGAAGAACAGCATAACATTGCCCTGAAGTTCATCTTTGATCTCGCACAGGATCTTTGCGGCGCCTAAGAGCATAGCAATGTGGCAATCGTGGCCGCAGGCATGCATAACGCCCGGGTTAACACTTGCAAAAGGAAGGCCCGTTTTTTCTTCCACAGGCAGGGCATCGATATCCGCGCGGAGAGCGATGGTTTTGCAGCCCTCTTTTGCCTTGCCGCCATAGACCATAGCGGTGCAGCCGGTATGGTCCGGGAATCTGCGCACTTCCAGGCCCATTTTTTTCAGCTCTTCTTCAATTGCCTCGGTTGTCTTCACCTCTTCCCAGGACAGCTCGGGGTGCTGGTGAAACCAACGTCTCTGCTCAATGATGTAGCTTTCATATTTTTTGCTGATTTCAAAAAGATCCATACGTTCCTCCTAAATTCTGTTTCTTTCACCTTGTGGCAATGTTGCACATTGCCGTTTTCTATAATTTGATTTTAGTTAAGCAAAATAGCCTTGTCAAGGAGCATTTTTGTTTGCTTTCGCGTGCGTCCTTGTTGAAATATGGGCTGTGTTTTGTTATTATTACTAATTAAGAATAAAAAATGAATAGAGATCTTATTTTATGAAAAAGAATGGTTGGGACATCCCCTACGAAAAGCAGGATGTCAGTGATGAGTTATTGGATCCCTATCAGCAATTCCCTCTTTTAGCTCAAGTATTAAGCCTTCACCCGGAAATTCAAACCGCACAGGATGCAGAGCGACTGTTTTTCCGCGAGGTTGGTCCCTGGTACAGCGGCTTTAAAATGAAAGACATGGCAAAAGCTGTGGCTCGCATTCGCCAGGCAATTGAGAAGAAAGAAACCGTTGCTGTATATGGCGACTATGATGTTGACGGAATCACTGCAACCTGTATTGTAACTGACTATCTGCGCTCTCGGGGAATAAAATGCATTCCCTATATTCCCACCCGTGACGACGAAGGCTATGGTCTGAATTGCGGGGCCATGGAAAAACTGCATAAAGAAGAAAACGTCAGCCTTGTTATTACGGTAGATTGCGGCATTACGGCAGTGGAAGAAGCTCTGTTTGCCCGCGCAGCCGGAATCGACCTGATCATTACCGACCATCACGAGTGCGGCCTTAACGGTATTCCGGATGCATTGGCCGTAATCGACTGCAAGCAGACTGGAAACCAGTATAATAACCCTGACCTTGCCGGAGTTGGCATTGCCTTAAAACTGGTTTGCTGCTGCGACGATGATTGGTGGCCTGTTTTTAACCGCTATGTTGACCTTGCAGCCGTTGGCACAATTGCCGATGTCATGCCGCTCACCGGTGAAAACCGCTTTATCGTGCGGCGCGGATTAAACTCCCTTAAAGATTCTCCCCGCGTTGGTTTTCAGGCGATCATGAGCCGTTCCCCTGAACGAAACAGCGAGCATGCCCCGCGCATAAGAGACGAATATGATTTCAGCAAGATCAATGCTTCTGTGATCGGATATAATCTGGCGCCAAAGCTGAATGCAGCCGGGCGCATGAAAAATGCCACCATCGCTGCACACATGCTGCTGGCAGCCACCCGCGAAGAAGCCGACCGTTATGCGGCCGAGCTGGTTCAGCTGAATCAGGAACGGCAGGCAGAGGAAGAAAAAATATGGATCGAATCCTCTGCGCTTGTGAAAGCGGAAATGCTCACGGACCATGCTCCGCTGATCCTTCACAGCGACACCTGGCATCCCGGAGTAATTGGAATCGCTGCTTCCCGGCTGGCTGACCACTACTCCGTGCCCACAATTATGATCCATTTCGATGGTGACCGCGGAAAAGGCTCCTGCCGCAGTTTTGGCGGCTTTAACCTGTTTGAAGCATTATCTGAATGCCGCGAGCATCTGCTGAGCTTTGGCGGGCACGCGCTTGCTGCCGGTTTGAATATTCGCAGAGACAAGCTGGAAGATTTTTCCTCTGCCCTGCGTGAATACTATCTTTCCCACAAACCCACCGTGTTTTCCGGCGTGAAATGCGACCTGCTTATCACATCTCCCTCGCTCCTGAGCATTGAAAATGTGCGCTCCCTGGATCTTCTGGAGCCATATGGGAACGCGAATCAGAAGCCCATCATGTGCATTACCCGGGTGCTGCTGCGCGATGAAAAAACAGTAGGCAGCAAAAAGAAGCACTTAAAGATGAGTGTAAACTTTTGTGGGCAGGATTTTGACTGCATTTTCTATAACCATACCGCACAGACCTTAGGCATTCGCAAAGGCGACTTCCTTGACCTTGCCTTTACTCCCCAGCTGAACGATTATTTTTCCTCAGCTTCTCCCCAGATTCAGCTGCAGCTGTGTGCGGTTCGCAAACATGTTCCTCACGAGCTCTGCAGCCTGATCTTAAACGGAAACCGGAATGTGTTCCACGCGGTTCCCTTGCAGTGTATTCCATCTGCTGAGCTTCACAGCAGCGATTTTAAAAAGGTCTGGAAAGTTATTAATCAGGAATCTTTCCGGCTCCCCGGCAGTGCAGATGCTATTTTGCGTATCGTTCCCAGAGGCATGTCTGCTGAAATGTTCTGTGTATGCCTTATGGTATTTTTGAATGCCGGTCTTCTGCAGTCGGAAAACGGCACGATCTTTGGCGCATATGTTCCCAAAGAATATCATTCGATTGATCTGAAGAGTTCCCCGATCATGCAGGAGCTGTATAAGAACAAGGTGTAAAAAAATGGAAAACAACCTTTCCCCCAAAAAAGAAAATATTCTTGACCCGGATGAACTGTTTAACGAGCTGGAGCAGAAAATTATTGCTTCCGGGCGCCCTCTTTCCCTGGAGCGGATCCGTTCCGCTTATGAAATGGCAAAAGAGGCGCATGCCGGTCAGAAGCGCAAAAGCGGCGACCCCTATGTTACCCATTGCGTTTCTGCTGCTGATATCACAGTGGATATGGGGCTTGATGAAGATTCGATCGTAGCCGCGCTCCTGCACGACGTGATTGAAGACACCAACACGACTCACGATGATATTGCCAAGCGTTTCGGCACACCTGTCGCCGACATTGTTGAGGGTGTAACCAAACTTACCCGCGTTCAGTACACCAGCAAAGAAGATGAGCAGATGGAAAACCTGCGCAAGATGCTGATGGCTATGGCGCAGGATATTCGAGTAATTCTTATCAAAATTGCCGACCGCACCCACAATATGCGCACCATGGCGTATCAATCGCCTGAAAAACAGCGATCGAAGTCGCTGGAAACCATGGAGATCTATGCTCCGCTGGCGCATCGTCTTGGTATGCAGCGCTCGAAATGGGAACTGGAAGACCTTTCTCTTCAGTATCTTGACCCCCACGGCTACAAGGAGATCACCGATAACCTTGCCAGCAAAATGCCCATACTGAACGAATTTATGGGCAAAATCGAGGCCGCGATCAAACAGCGCCTGAAAGAAGAAAATATTAACGGCGCGGTCACCTGCCGCATAAAGCATGTTTACAGCATCTACCGCAAGATGTATTCCCAGAAGCTGGATATGTCCGGCATATTTGACCTGTGCGCATTTCGAGTGATCGTTGATACGATCCCTGACTGCTACAACGTGCTTGGTCTGATCCATGACATGTACAAGCCGGTTCCCGGGCGGTTCAAGGATTACATCTCCACGCCCAAACCCAATATGTACCAGAGCGTTCATACCACCGTTATCGGCACCGAAGGCATTCCCTTTGAAGTTCAGATCCGCACCTGGGACATGCATCACACTGCAGAATATGGTATTGCTGCCCACTGGAAGTATAAGCTTGGCAGCGGCAGCGACAGCGTACGCGAAGGCGATGAAGACAAATTTGCCTGGGTCCGCCGCCTGCTGGAAAGCCAGCAGGAGTCAGATGGGCAGGAATTTTTCCGCAGCCTGAAAATTGATATGTTTGCCGATGAGGTATTTGTGTTCTCCCCCAAAGGCGATGTGATCAATCTGCCTGCAGGCGCAACACCCATCGACTTTGCATACAGCATTCACTCTCATGTGGGCCACCACATGGTTGGAGCCAGCGTAAATGGACGAATCGTAACTTATGATTACACGCTGCAAAATGGCGATGTAGTTGAGATTCGAACCTCTAAATCCGCCCCCGGCCCCAGCCGCGACTGGCTGAACATTGCAAAAAGCGGCTCCGCACGCACGAAAATTAAGCAGTGGTACAAAAAAGAACGGCGGGAAGAAAACATTATTCGCGGCCGCGAGATGCTGGAAGATGAACTCAAGCACAACAATCTTAGCCTGGATGATGTTGTGGATGAATCCATCATGGCACCCATTCTGCGCCATTTCAGCTTTGCCGCTGTTGACGACCTTTATGCCGCAATCGGTTACGGAGGTCTTACCGCAAACCGCGCTGCAACCCGATTAAAGGACGAAGTTGCCCGCAATTCACGGCCCAGCAAGAATGCGCTGGACAAGGTGAACGAAGCTGCGGAGCGCCGCGAACAGCAGGCTGCCAGACGCCCGGTAAATGCCGTACACGGTATTCTGGTGGAGGGTCTGGATAACTGCCTGATCAAATTCAGCCGCTGCTGCACACCGGTACCCGGCGACGATATCATTGGCTTTATTACGCGCGGGCAAGGTGTGAGCATTCATCGCTGCGACTGCACAAATTACATGAAGAACAGCCAAAACCCCGAAAATGCGGGGCGCTGGATCAATGTATCCTGGGCAAGCCAGATCTCCGAAAGCTACCTGACTTCAATCTATATCCATGCAAAAGACCGCAACGGCCTTGTTCTTGATGTTGCCACCATTCTGAATTCGTTAAACGCAAAGGTTCGTAACCTTGCCGCTCATGGCTACCCCGATGGAACTGCGATCACGAATGTTACCCTTGAAGTAAAGAATCTTACCGAGCTGAAATATATCATCAGCCGTTTGGCAACCATTGGCGGTGTAACAGACATCGTAAGAAATGGAGAATAACGCAATATGAGAGCAGTCTTAACTCGTGTTCAGCACGCAAGTGTTACGATCGACGGCAAATTAAAAAGCAGCATCGGAAAAGGATTTTTGATCCTATTGGGTGTTCATAAAGATGATACCGAAGCCGAAGCCGCCAAGATTGCCGATAAAATATGCGGCCTGCGCATTTTTGAAGACGAAAATGGCAAGATGAACCGAAACCCCACGGATGCCGGCGCTGAGCTGCTGATCATCAGCCAGTTCACCCTGTTTGCCGACTGCAAGTCGCGGCGGCCCGGTTTTTCTGCTGCCGCCCGCCCCGAAACAGCCATTCCCCTTTACGAACTGGTGATCCGTTTGTGCCGCGAACGCGGTTTTCAGGTTGGCACCGGCGAATTTGGCGCAGATATGAAGGTAGACTCACTGAACGACGGGCCTGTTACCATTATTCTTGACACAAATGAATTATAACTCGGAGGACCTATGTTTATAAAAACTCTGGCCGTTGGCCATCTTGAAACGAATTGCTACATCGTTGGAAACGAGGATCTTGCCCAATGTGCCGTAATCGATCCCGGCGATGAAAGCAATACCATTTTGGACTATATTGAATCCAATCACCTCACCTGCACTGCCATTCTGCTGACTCACGGCCATTTCGACCATGTGGGCGCTGTGGAGACCGTTCAGGAGGAGACGGGTGCCCTTGTATACCTGAGTGACAAGGATGATAAAGGCGGTCACAGCCATGCCTACCCTTACACGCCTAATGCCATGAGCAAATACTATGATGATGGCGATGTAGTTGAAACAGCAGGTCTTTCTTTCCGTGTAATTGCAACCCCGGGGCATACACCCGGCAGTGTTTCACTTCTTTGTGAGGATTCTCTTTTTACCGGCGACACACTGTTCCGCGGATCCTGCGGCCGTTTTGACCTGGAAGGCGGCGACGAGGACGCCATTATGCACAGCCTTGCAAAGCTCTGCGCACTGGATGGCGATTATGATGTTTATCCCGGCCATGGCGACTACACAACCCTGCATCGTGAGCGCAGCTTTAACTATTATTGCCGTGAAGCGGCAAAACTGAAACATCTGGAGGTGAACCCGTGAATTCTCCAACCTTATGCATTCTTGCTGCCGGCATGGGCAGCCGTTTTGGCGGTCTTAAGCAGATCACCGCAGTGGATGAATACAACCACGCAATCATAGATTTTTCGCTTTACGATGCCTACCGCGCCGGATTCCGCCGCGTGTGCTTTATTATCAAGCACCAGATCGAAGATGATTTTAAAGCCCGCATCGGCAAGCGCATTGAAAAGTATTTTGATGTGCAGTATGTTTTTCAGGAACTGGATAAACTCCCTGAAGGCTATTCCGTTCCGGAAGGTCGCGTAAAGCCCTGGGGAACCGGGCATGCAGTGGCCTGCTGCGCAGATGTGATCGATGGCCCCTTTGCCGTGATCAACGCCGATGATTTTTACGGCCCTACCGCCTATCAGGTGCTTTATGACTTCCTTGCCGACCCGAACCGCGCCCCTGGTGAAAACGCAATGGTTGCTTACCAATTGAAGAACACGGTTACCGAAAACGGCTATGTTGCCCGTGGAATTTGCTCCGTAAGCGATGGGGTTCTCACTGGCGTGCAGGAACGCACCCACATAGAAAAGCGCGGCGAGAATGCCGCGTATACCGAAGACGGCACAAACTACCTTCACCTGAGCGGCGAGGTTCCCGTTTCTATGAACTTCTGGGGATTTGGCAGCGAAACCATGCACGAATTTGTGAATCGTTTTCCTGCCTGGCTGGATGAAAATCTGGCATCAAGTCCGCTGAAAGCTGAATATTTCCTGCCCCTGATTCCCAATGCAATTATTCAGGAAAAGCTTGGCTGTGTTAAAGTTCTTGACTGCAGCGAAAAATGGCACGGCGTCACCTACAAGGAAGATCTTCCTGATGTAATTGCCGCAATTGCGCAGATGCGTAAGGACGGGCTTTATCCCGAAAAGCTGCTTGACTGATCAGGGAGGATTACTAAAATGACAGTTCTGGTAACCGGCGGAGCCGGATATATCGGCAGCCACACCTGTGTCGAGCTGCTGAACAGTGGGCACGAAGTGGTTGTAATTGACAACCTTGTAAACAGCAGCCCCAAGGCAATCGATCGTGTTCAGCAGATTACCGGCAAAAAAATTGCATTTTATGCCGAGGATGTACGTAACCGTGATGCAATGCACCGTATTTTTGATGCACACAAAATTGACTGTGCCATTCATTTTGCTGGTCTAAAGGCCGTTGGTGAATCGGTTGCAATGCCCTTGGAGTACTACGACAACAATCTGTTCTCCACCATCACCCTGTGCGAGACCATGCGGGAATATGGCGTGTACAAAATTGTGTTTTCTTCTTCTGCAACCGTTTACTCCCAGGATAATACCATGCCGCTGAAAGAAAACGGCAACACCGGCATGTGCACAAATCCCTATGGCTGGACCAAATATATGTCTGAGCAGATCCTGCGTGATACCGCAAAAGCCTGCTCCGATTGGTCTGTTATTCTGCTGCGTTACTTTAACCCGGTTGGAGCCCACCCAAGCGGCCTGATTGGCGAAGATCCCCGGGGCATTCCCAATAACCTTATGCCCTATATTTCTCAGGTAGCCATTGGCAGAAGAGAAGCCCTGAATGTATTTGGCAACGATTACAACACGCCTGACGGCACCGGTGTGCGCGATTATATTCATGTGGTTGACCTGGCACGCGGCCATGTTGCTGCAATCAATTATATGAATGACCATCCCGGTGAGAGCGTATTCAACCTGGGAACCGGCAATGGTTACAGTGTGCTGGATATGGTGCACGCCTTTGAGCGCGTTACCGGCAAACCGATTCCTTATCATATCACTCCCCGCCGTCCCGGTGATGTTGCCACCTGCTATGCTAGCCCCGATAAGAGTGCTGAGCTTCTGCACTGGCATGCGCAGTACAATCTGGATGATATGTGCCGCGACAGCTGGAACTGGCAATGCAAAAACCCCATGGGCTACGGCGAATAATTATTAATGATAGTTCTCATAAACACAGCAGTCATTTTGGGCTGCTGTGTTTTATTTCGGCACTCTCTGCTAATAAACTGCTTGAATTGTTTCTTTGATTAAGTTATAATAATATAAAGGCGTCGGGTAAGACGCATTTGTTTATGTGTATTATTTTCCC
>JAKSSN010000001.1 GCA_024403095.1 Oscillospiraceae bacterium | reverse complement strand
AAAATTACGTAAACTGAACATGAAAATAAAGAACAGCCCGCCGCATTCATCCTGCGGCGGGCTGTTCCTGCACGCTTATTCGATTATTCCTCGCAGCCAAGACTGTCGTAGTAGGCGCTTACGCGGTTAAATTCTTCTTCATCTTCCACGCTGGAAATAACCATTTCACCATCTTCTTCTTCGTAGGTGAACAGGTATTCATCCTCGCTGATCTCTTCGTTTTCCACTACTGCAAGAATGGTATAGTTCTTGCCTTCGTACTCAAATTTATCCAGAACGGCGTATTCGGTTTCGCTGCCGTCTTCTTCCTGGGCAATAATGGTTTCTACTTCGTATTCTTCAAACTGGTCCATGGTATAATTCTCCTTTATTAGTTATAGTTAAATGGAAGCCGGTGCATTATTCACGGGCTTTTCAATTTTAACTGCAGCAGATCGTATCTCAAAAGCTGCAGACGGTTAACATAATATGTTGCGCCAATCTATCAGGCACCCATCAGCAGCGTCATTACAGGCACGGTGAAGATGGAGACCAGCGTACTGATCGCTACGCACATGCTGGAAACACGGTACTGTTCCGGCCACTGGGAAGAGCCCATGGCTACAAGAGCGCCCACCGGCATGCCGGAAGTGATGGCACAGATGTTAAGCACTACGGGGTCCTTGATGAACAGGTGCAGGAAACACCAGGTAAAAGCCGGTATAACAGCCAGGCGGAACAGAAGCATGGGGAGCAGGGAACGTTCACCCTTAACGTCCTTAAAGGAGGCGGCGGCAAGGCTTGCACCAATTGAGATCATAGAAAGGGGCATAGTAACATTGCCTACAAAGCCTACGCAGGTAAAGAACAGTGAGGGAATGGGGAGCCGGCCAAAATAGATCAGCAATGCGGCGAGCGAAGCTACAGAACCGGGGTTGATCAGCTTTTTGGCGTCGAAATGAACTTTGGTGATGTTTCCGGTGTTGGCAGAGGAGTCCTTCTCAATCAGGGAGAGACCGAGGGTGTAGAAAATAAGGTTAAACGGAATGATGAACACGGCAACATAAAAGATGGCGCTGTCGCCATACAGCGACTGAGCAACGGGCATGCCCATAAACCCGCAGTTGGCAAAAATGATGCAGCACATATAAACGCCCTGCAGGCCAACACGAATGCGGAACAGCTTTGTAAACAGCCAGCCAATCAGGATAAAAGCTGCATAGCAGGCAAAGCTGGCAAGCAGCACGGACAAAACAAGCCTGTCGTTGCCGGTGTCAACCGTGGAAATGCTGTAAAGGATCAGGCAGGGATTAAAGAACATAGTGATCAGCTTGCTGATGGAGCTGTTGGCAGAAAGAGTCAGATGTTCTTTTTTATAGCAAAAAAAACCAATTGCCATACAGAACAGCAGCTTGCACATGGCGGTTACGATTGCCATAAGGTACCTCCGGAAAAATGAAATAACGCAAATATTATACGGCGCCCCAAAAAGAAAATCAACGAGGAATACACCTTCTGCTTAAGCTGAAACAAAGAGGACAGGAAATTGCCTGCTTATACAAAAAAGAACCGGTACCTTAGGTACCGGTTGCTTCCAGAATATTTAACCCAAAATCACCTGGCATTTTTCTGCCATGTGGTGGGGGTGCAAGGCAAGCTTTGCGGTGCGTAAGCCGGGGTCGCCGGCATCATCCTCGCGGTTCACCCATTGCACGGGGCCGCCGGTGTGCTTTTCAGCAAACAGCTTTACCATGCTCTGGTAGGCGCCGTGCAGATTTCGGTCTGCCTTTTCAATGTGAACAAACAGGGTGTTGCCCAGAATCTCGCCCACGGCGAAACCGATGACCTGGCCATCGGCAATCAGAGTGTCGCCAAACATATGATAATGTTCCAGATGGGTGAGGATCTCCAGCACCAGGGCGTTTTCCACATCGGCGCCGTCGCCATGGCCGGTGGAGGCCGTGTAGGAGTTGGTGAAGAAATCAACCACCTGGGAGAGGTTGGCGTCGGTAATCGCCTCAAAGCGGATATCGGAGCGGGCACGGTTCAGCTGACTGATCTGGTTGCGCTGGCCGCTGTAGCGCTTGCCGCGCATGGTGGAAAGGTCCTCGGCGGCATAGATGTAATCAAAACTGCGGCGTACATCTTCGGCCTGCATATTCAGGCCGGCAGCTTCGAAATAAGGAAGCAACTCCTTGGGCACAGTGTTGAAGCGCAGGGGATGCGGCTCCTGGGATGCCAGATGCTTAAGAGCAGCGGTGAGGTCCCTTGCAAGGGGAGTGAAGTAACAGCGATTTCCCTCCATATCGCGGAGGCGGGTATAAAGAACATTGTCTTCTATGGCATACTCCATGTTCAGCAGGCCGTGCCACATGAAGACTACGCCGGGGGTAAGGTCGCAGGTGTTGGTGGAAAGACCGCTGAAAAACGGCCGCAGAAGCTCAACATCGTCGGACGAGATGGCTTTGAATTGCATAGTGAAAAAAGGTCCTTTGATTGATAACTATTTTGTACAGGATAAATCTTTTGCGTTTAAAATGCAAGGAAGTTTTCTGATTCAGCCGTTCATCGACTTCAGCAGCTCAATCAGCTCCAGGTCGGAGGCGCGCACTTTTATACCGGCTTTTTTCGTTTCTCCGTCTGGCCAGGTGACACTGATGAGAACTTCACTGCCTTCGGGGATCCCTTTGCGGCTCACATCCTTAAGAAAATCAGGAAAACGCGGATGATTGCCGCGGAAAGTGTCCCATGCCTGCCGGAGGGTCATAAGTTTGCTGATATTACTCAGGTCCATAGTTCGTACCCTTTTCTTATTTGTTATAAGTTGTCATGCGCTGCATAGCATCGTCCTGGCTGATGGGAACAAAAACACGGATGGCTTCCATTGCTTCCTCCGGGGTGGAGGCAACAGAATACAGTTCCTGCACAGAAGCACTCATGAATTTGGTATCTGCCGTATAGGTCAGCAGCGCCAGCATCCGGTCGTAATAGCCGGCGGTGTTGTACAGAACAATGGGCTTACTCATCCGCCCCAGCTGGTTGAGTGTGAGGGTTTCAAAAAACTCTTCAAAGGTGCCGATGCCGCCGGGGAGAACGATGAAAGCATCGCTTTTTTCCTCCATCAGAAATTTGCGCTCGCGCATGCTTTCGGTGTAGATCATTTCCGTGCAGGCTTCATACAGCACGCCGGGTTCATCGAAAAAGCGGGGAGCAATGCCGATGATGCGGCCGCCGCCTGCGCTTACGCCGCGGGCACAGGCGCCCATCAGGCCGGTTTTACCGCCGCCGAATACCAACGTGTGGCCCCGTGCGGCAATGGCGGTGCCAAGCTGCTCGGCTTGGGCAAAAAAGACGGGAGCGATGTTGTCGCCGGATGCACCGTAGATGCAGATGTTCATGATGAGCCCTCCTGATGGATAATAACACGGGTATTATATTGCTTTTTGAAGGAAAAGTGAACAATTAAATTCTATGTGAAGAATTGTTTAAATGGCGCATGAAAGTGTATAAATTCGGGAAAAGATTGGTGAATATACAGCATCGGCATACCTTGAAATGCAGAGAAAGGGGCTATATAATTTATGCTGTATAGGAATTGCACAGGAAGGAAGTGCTTATTTGAAGAATTTAAAGTTGCTGATTCGCAGCATTCGTGAATTCAGGCTTCCCGCTATATTAACGGTTTTGTTTATTATCGGGGAAGTTGTGATCGAGGTTTTAATTCCCTTTATCACCGCAAATCTGATCAACACCATCCGCAGCGGCGTGGAAATGGGGGACCTGCTGCGTACCGGAGGGCTCATTGTTGTGCTGGCAGCTGTGTCGCTGACCTGCGGTACCTCCGCGGGCTTTTTCAGCGCAAAGGCCGGTGCCGGCTTTTCCCGCAACCTGCGGCACGATATCTTTGCACGGGTGCAGAGCTTTTCGTTTGAAAACATCGATAAGTTCTCTTCTGCGTCACTTGTTACCCGAATGACAACGGATATTGCCAACATTGCCATGGCATTCCAGATGATGATCCGTATTGCAGTACGCGCCCCGCTGATGCTGATGTTTTCCATTATCATGGCGTTTATTATGGGCGGCAAACTGGCGACAACCTTTGTGGTGATCATTCCGGTAATGGTGGGCGGCCTGCTGATGATTGGCCGAAAGGCCATGCCTGCCTTTCATGCTGTGTTCAAAAAGTATGACCGGCTGAATGAATCCATTGAAGAAAACGTGCGGGCGATGCGCGTAGTAAAGGGATTCTCCCGTGAAGACTATGAAAAAAATAAGTTCTCTGCCGCCAGCGGCAATGTGGCCCGTGATTTCACAAGAGCGGACAGAATCGTTTCTCTGAATTCGCCCCTGATGCAGCTGTGCCTGTTTTTCAACATGACGTTTGTGCTTTGGGTCGGTTCCAAAATGATCATCAGCACCGGCGGCCGTGCACTGGATGTGGGGCAGATCTCGGCAATGCTCACTTACGGCATGCAGATCCTGATGAGCCTGATGATGCTGAGCATGGTGTATGTAATGCTTACCATGTCTTCCGAATCCATGAAGCGTGTGGCGGAAGTGCTGCAGGAAGAGCCCAGCCTTTCCAGCCCGGCGGAACCAGTGATGGAAGTGAAGGACGGAAGCATTGATTTTAAAGATGTATCCTTTAAGTATTCCGCCAAAGCAGAGAGCTTTGCCCTGCGCAATGTGAACCTGCATATCGATTCCGGCATGACGGTTGGTGTTCTGGGCGGCACGGGCAGCAGCAAGACAACGCTGATCCAGCTGATTTCGCGCCTGTATGATGCCACCGAGGGCAGTGTGCTTGTGGGCGGCGTGGATGTGAAAGATTATGACATGACCGTTCTGCGCAACCAGGTGGCTGTGGTACTGCAGAAAAACGAACTGTTCTCCGGCACAATTCGTGATAACCTTAAGTGGGGTAACCCCGATGCCACGGATGAGGAGATTATTCAGGCTTGCCGGCTGGCTCAGGCAGATGAGTTTGTGCAGTCTTTCCCCGAAGGGTATAACACCCATATTGAGCAGGGCGGCACCAATGTTTCCGGCGGCCAGAAGCAGCGCCTGTGCATTGCCAGAGCTCTGCTGAAAAAACCGAAGATCCTGATCCTGGACGACTCCACCAGCGCGGTGGATACCAAAACCGATGCGCTCATCCGCAAGGGGTTTAGGGAATACATTCCCGAAACTACCAAGATCATTATTGCCCAGCGTGTGGCTTCTGTGCTGGATGCAGACCTTATCCTGATTTTGGATAACGGCGCAGTAGTGGACAGCGGCACCCACGCACAGCTGCTGGAAAACAACCAGATCTACCGCGAGATCTATGAACAGCAGACGAACGGAGGTGACGGCGATGAAGAATAAGAAAAAAAGCAGCAATGCTGCACCTCACATGCCTGGCCCAAGAGGAAACCTGAAGCAGAACGGAGCCTCCATTCTGCGCACCGTGAAAAAACTGTTTGGATTCTACCCGGTGCTGGCACCGCTTACCATTGTGTGCATTCTCTTCAGCGCAATCGTTTCTGCCATTCCCAGCCTGTTTATTCAGAAAATACTGGCGGTTGTGACCAAGTGGATGGAAACCGGCGACTGGGCTGCAGCCCGGCCGGAGATCCTGCGTTATCTGGCAGTTCTGGTGAGCCTGTATATCCTCTCCCTCATCAGTGTTACCACCTACACCCAGATCATGGCGGTTATGACCCAAGGCTTTATGAACAAAATGCGCTGCGAGCTGTTTGGCGGCATGCAGGATCTGCCCATCCGTTATTTTGATACCCACAAGCACGGCGATATCATGAGCCACTACACCAACGATATCGACACCCTGCGTATGCTGGTCAGCCAGGCGATCCCCACCATTATTCAGTCCTCTGCGGTGCTGCTTACCGCTTTTGCAATCATGCTTTATTTCAGCATCTGGCTCACGCTGGTGCTGCTGGTTGGCGTTGCGGCAATGGTTATGGTATCCGGCAAGTTCGGCGGCTTCTCCGCACGCTTCTTCCTGCAGCAGCAGAAAGCAATCGCTGCTACAGAGGGCAACGTGCAGGAAATGATGAACGGCATTAAAGTGGTTAAGGTGTTCTGCCACGAGGAGCAGAGTATTGAAGAGTTCGACCGTGTTAATAACGAGCTGTACGAGGTGAGCAGCAAGGCAAACGCCTATGCAAATGCGCTTGGCCCCATCATCGGCAATATTGGCAACATTCTCTACACTCTTATTGCGCTGGTGGGCGGCGTGCTGATCCTTACCCATGCTCCCAGCCTCAGCCTTTCGGGCAAGATCTTTGATGTTACCATTCTTGTACCTTTTATGAACATGACCAAGCAGTTCACGGGCAACATCAATACGCTTGCTCAAAACATGAATATGATTATCATGGCCGGTGCCGGTGCCACTCGTGTGTACAGCCTGATGGATGAGCAGGCCGAAACAGACGAAGGCTATGTAACTCTGGTTAACGCAAACATCAGCGAAGACGGCAGTATTACAGAAACCGAAGAACACACAGGTAAGTGGGCATGGCGCCACCCCCACGGCGATGGAACTCTGACTTATACGGAACTGAAGGGCGACGTTCGCCTCACAGATGTGGACTTTGCCTACGTGGAGGGCAAAACGGTGCTGCAGGATGTTACGGTTTTTGCTGAGCCGGGGCAGAAGGTTGCCTTTGTTGGCGCAACTGGAGCAGGCAAGACCACAATCACCAACCTCATCAACCGCTATTACGACATTGCTGACGGCAAGATCCGATACGACGGCATTAACGTGAACAAGATCAAAAAGCACGACCTTCGCCGTTCGCTGGGCATTGTTCTGCAGGAGACCAACCTGTTCACCGGAACGGTAATGGACAATATCCGCTACGGTAATCTGGATGCCAGCGACGAGGAGTGCATTGCGGCTGCAAAGCTGGCCGGAGCAGATGGATTTATTTCCCGCCTGCCCCAAGGATACAATACGCTGCTGAGCAATAACGGCTCTAATCTTTCGCAGGGTCAGCGCCAGCTGATCGCCATTGCCCGTGCGGCGGTTGCAGATCCCCCGGTAATGATCCTGGACGAAGCAACCTCCTCAATCGACACTCGAACCGAGGCCATTGTACAGCGCGGCATGGACAAACTGATGGAAGGCAGAACCGTATTTGTGATCGCACACCGCCTTTCCACGGTTATGAACAGCGATATCATCATGGTTCTTGACCACGGGCGCATTATTGAACGAGGAAGCCACGAGGAACTGATTGCTGCCAAGGGCGTATACTACCAGCTGTATACCGGCGCATTTGAACTGGAATAAACAATATGCTACAATGATCCGGATGCTGATGCTGGCATCCGGATCATTTTTGAGAAGGAAGGGGACTTCCATGGCAAAACAATTTATAAAACGCTGCAGAGTCAGGATCATTCTTTCTTTCCTCTCCGGGCTGATGCTGGCGGCCTATTTTTTGCTCCGCAGCAGGCGGGAACTGATGAAGCTGCTTTCAGAGACAATAGTGCGGCCGCTGCATCGTTGGCTTGCCAGCCAGTGCGACGGGTTGCCGTTTTCTGTGGCTGAGCTGCTGATCGGGGGACTGGGCATCGGACTTTTGGTTTACATAATAATTGAAACCGTGCTGTTTTTCCGAAAAGAAGAGAAGGGGCTGCGCCTGGCCTCAGCGGCAATGACGCTGCTTACCTGCTTTTGCCTGGTGTATGGAGGGTTCTGCCTTCTGTGGGGCGTATATTATTATGCCGATGATTTTGCCGCAATCAGCGGGCTGAGCGAGGAACCTGTCTCGGTTGAGCAGCTGCAGACGGTAACGGAATATTTTGCCCGCCTTGCAAATGAAAGCGGCGCAAATGTAAGCAGAGACGCACGCGGCGTATATAATGGAAATCGCAAAGCAATTCTTGCCCAATCGCCCGAAGTGTTTGCCGGAATCGAAGCTGAGTATCCCTTCCTTGCCGGGCCGGCGGTTCATGCAAAGGGAATTCACTTTTCCAAAATTATGAGCCTTACGGATTTCACAGGATTTTTCTTTCCCTTTACCGGGGAAGCAAATGTGAATATCGATTTTCCGCCCAGCCTGCTTGCTTCAACGGTAGCACACGAGCTATCGCATCAGCGGGGAGTAGCCAGAGAGCAGGAAGCAAATTTTACGGCTGTTCTTGCAAGCCTAAGGTATGGGGACCCGGATTATGTGTATTCTGCAGCACTTCTCGCTTACACACATTTGGGCAATGCTCTCTATAAGGCTGACAGGGAAGCATGGGAGCCAATCTATGAATCCCTTAGTGATGAAGTGAAGATCGATTTTGCCTTTAACCGTGCATACTGGCAGCAGTTCGAAACACCAGTGCAGAGCGTTTCCAACACGGTATACGAGGGATTTCTGCAGTCCTATGGACAAAAGCTGGGCCTGCAGAGCTATGGTGCCTGCGTTGACCTGCTGGTTAATTATTATTACGATGCTGCCTGTACGGAACTGGGCAAATAAAAACTCCGAACCCAAGAGAATGGGTTCGGAGTTTTTATTTGCTGATAAGATCAGGCGAGCGGGATACCGATGATGCGGCAGCTGCGGTGGCCAATGATCAGCCAGTTTTCAAAGATTGCGCCGGATGCTTCGATGTTGCCTTTGAGATTGATGGTGTTATACACTTCACCGCTCTCTGCATCGATCAGGTGCAGGTTGCCGTTGCTGCCATAGCCGGTGTTGAACATCACATACTGTTTGCCGGCAGTATCTTTGAACAGAATGGGAGAACCCCAGCTGATGATGCTGGAATTATAACGCCATACTTCTTCGCCGGTTGTTTTATCCAGCGCGATCAGAGCACCCTGACCGGGCTTTTCAATGCGTGCATAAGGAACGTAAATATATTTATCGCCAATTGCCAGAGTGCCCTGTACACCGCCGGAAACACCGCTTTCGGTGTAGCACTCATAATCGGTCTGCCAGATGATCTCGCCGGTTTCGGCATCGATCTTAAATACAGGAACAATTGCTTTGTTAGAGCTGCGCCAGCCATAATGGAAAGAGGTGCTTACATAGAGGTAGGGGTGACCGTTTTCAAGTTCAAGCACCGGGCTGCAGTTGGAGTCGTCCAGAATGTCCTGTACCCACACAAGCTGCAGGGTGTTAAGATCCAGGCACATCATCAGGCCGCCGTTATCGCACAGAAACAGGTAGCCGCCGTAAGCTGCACAGCTGGATTCCATACCCAGCCAGTAAAGGTAACGGGTCTGACGAATGTTATGATAGCGCCACTTAACAACGTTGTCGGGGTTAATGCTTAATGTGCCGGCTTCGGGATCATACTGCGTGTTCAGATGAATAATGTACAGCAGACCATTCTCTCCGGGATAAATGAGCTGATCGGTTTCGGCATCCACAATGGGGGAGGAGTCGTACATTGGCCAATCACGAAGCGCAAAACTGTCGCGGTCGCCAAAGGTATACATGACCTCGCCATTGAGCAGGTTAACAATGCTTACATGGCTTTTGCCGTCCATATTTCTCACACCGGATCCAACATAAAGAATGGGATAGCCTCTGGGGTCCAGAGCACCTGCGCCTTTGTAAGTCAGCCCCATATTAATGCTGTTTCTGGTGGCTTTACCGGTGGTCATTTCAAGGAAGTAGATCCGGCCGTCCATCGTGGCGTAGATGACTTCAACCAGGTCGTCCTGTTCTTTGGCCCAGTCTTTCATGTTGGTCATGATTGCACGGGTCTCTTTTGACCAGCGCACGATCAGAGGCTGGCCGGTCCAGCCGCTGCCGGTCCAGGAATTGCCGTTATAGTCGGTAAGAGTGCCGGTAGTCACATTCCAGCTGCGGGAGGTATCGAACTTTTTCTGGGTGAGTTCCTGGGTGATGCCGTAAGCAGCGGTGTTGCGGAAATTGTTGCCGCGGAAGGTGATAATGCCTTGCGCTTCGGTATAGACATCGCCGATATCAAAAGAAATAGGATCATAGGGGGACTCGTAGGTTTCTACGATCTCACCGTTTACCATTACTTCCGTGGAAGAAACCAGATTCGAAGGCTCGGTTCCTTCTACTGCATGGGGCGTGAACACATAGGGCTCGGGAGTAGGCTCCGGCGTGGGTTCGGGTGTGGGTTCAGGAGTAGGTTCCGGCGAGGCTTCCGGCTCTGGGGTTTCTGCAGCGGGGATGGGAGTGGGAACCACATTCTCCACAGCTTCGCTCTGCCCGATGGGAACATCGGTTTTGGCACGGAATGCCATGCTTGTGCGCACCAGCAGCACCAGAACGACCAGAAGGACCAGGAACAGTACAATGCCGACCACAGTGCCGGCGTTAATCAAATGTTTACGGCTTTTCGAACGATTCACTGACATGTATATAAACTCCGATACATCGAAATATAGCTTAGACAAAAAAGCAAAAGCATTATAGCACTCCCAACAAGTGAATGCCACAGAAAATGCGAAAAAAGCAGAAATATTCTTTTATATGAATATGTAGGCGATATACAGTCCCAATCGTGACAGAATTCTTTATCTTAAAGCAACATAACACATAAATAGCGACATTATGTAAAACGAATGAACACATAATACGAGAAATATACAAATTACGTAAACCACGAACGTGAAGCACTCCTTTGAACCAAAGGAGTGCAGGACTACGGATGCTATGATGGGGAGAAATGAAGAGGGAAATGGTTATGTGTTAAATAAGCAGGGTGGGGAAAACCTAAAGCAGGGGAAGCAGAAGGGCTTTCCATCCGAGACAGTTACTTGAGAGAGTGAAATGTGTGAAATAATACACAATATATGATAATTATTTGATTAACAATGTATTATGAGGTTAAAATGTTATAAACTTGTCAGAGTTTTCTATGGCGGAAATATGGATTTTCTGTGAACAGTATGCTATCATCAGCGATGTATATTGCAGATGCATGCATATGTATCTGCAGCTAGAGAAAATAACGAGGTGAAGCGAATGGCATTCAAATTTAAAGGCGGCGTCCACCCGGATTATATGAAAAACCCCGAATGTCCGGAAACCGTGATTCCTGCTCCGGATCAGGTTGTGATTCCTATGGCGCAGCACATCGGTGCACCCTGCAAGCCGCTCGTTCAGGTTGGCGACATCGTTAAGATGGGCCAGAAGATCGGCGAAAACCCTGCTCCGGTATCCGCTCCGGTCCACGCATCAGTTTCCGGTAAGGTAGTTGCAATTGAGCCCCGTCCCCACCCCCTGGGCGACATGATCATGGCAGTTGTAATTGAAAACGACCATCTGGACACTCCCTGCAACGATCTTGCTCCTCTTACCGAGGAAGAGATGAACGACTCCGAGACGATTCTTGCCCGCATCCGCGAGGCAGGCGTGGTGGGCCTTGGCGGCGCTATGTTCCCCACGGCATTCAAGATCCGCGGCGGTATCGGTAAGGTCGATAAGGTAATTATCAACGGTGCAGAATGCGAACCTTATCTGAACGGCGACCATCTTACTATGCTCAACTATCCTGAAGAGCTTCTGAAGGGTGTTGAACTGGTACGTAAGGCCAGCTGCGTGGATAAGATCTACATGGGTATTGAAAAGAACAAACAGGACGCAATCGATCTGCTGAATGGAATCATTGCTAAAAACAATTACCCCATCGAGATCGTTCCTGAAAACGTAAAGTACCCCCAGGGCGCAGAAAAGATGCAGGTCAAAGCGGTGACCGACCGCGAAGTTAAACCTGGCGGACTGCCTGCCGGCGTTGGCGCAAACGTAGTAAGCACCCGTACCGCATATGCGATCTACCAGGCATGCTATGAGGGCAAGCCGGTAATCGAGCGTATCGTTACGGTCGGCGGAAGCGCAATGAAAGGCCCTGTCAATGCACTTACCCGTGTAGGCACTCCCTTTGGCTACCTGGCCGAGCAGTGCGGAGGCTTTGTAAAAACTCCCCGCAAAATCGTTCTTGGCGGACCGATGATGGGCCTGTGCGCTACAAGCTTTGAAGCTCCCACTGTTAAGGGCACGGCAGGTGTTCTGTACTTTACCGAAGAGGAAGACAAGATGGTTCCCAATCCCACCTGCATCCGCTGCGGTAAATGCATTACTGTGTGCCCCATGAATCTGGAACCCGTGTTTATGTATATGTATTATACAAAGCACGACTATGACAACATGGCAAAATACCATGTAACCGACTGCTTTGAGTGCGGCAGCTGTTCTTACAACTGCCCGGCCAGAATGCCTCTGACCCATGCCTTTAAAACAGCTAAGCTGATGTTCCAGGCCAGAGCAGCAAAGGAAAAGGCCAAAGCAGAAGCAGCCGCAGCTGCAGCTGCAGCAAAGGAGGCTAACAACTGATGGCAGCAGAAAAGAAAGAAAAAATCATTCTGGACGTGGCGTATCAGCCGCAGGTCCGAACTAACCGCGATACCCGCAGCCTGATGCTGGATGTGATCATTGCACTGATCCCTACGCTTGCAGTTACTATATGGCAGTATGGTTTCCACCCTCTGCTGGTAGTACTGGTTTCCATGGCATCCGCCTGCTTCTTTGAATGGGGCTACCGCAAACTGATGAAAAAAGATTGCCGCGTTGGCGATCTTTCCGCTCTGGTAACCGGTATGCTGCTTGCAATGACGCTGCCTACCAGCGTGCCTGTATGGCTTCCCGTTATCGGCAGCTTCTTTGCAATTGTAGTAGTTAAGCAGCTTTATGGCGGCATTGGCAAGAACTTCCTGAACCCCGCACTTGCCGGCCGTGCTTTCCTGCTTGCCTCTTATGCAGGCATCATGGGAAGATGGCAGCTGCCCAATGCCATGAAGGGAATTGATGCAGTAAGTTCTGCAACTCCGCTTTCCTACATGTATGGCGACAGTGCACTGCCTGCCTGGCTGAACATGAAGTCCATGTTCCTGGGAACCATTCCCGGATGCATTGGTGAGCTGAGTGCTCTTGCTCTTCTGATCGGCGGTATTTATCTGATCGCCCGCAAGGTAATTTCCTGGCGTATTCCAGTTTCCTTTGTTGGTTCTGTAGCACTGGTCACGCTTATTTGTGGCAAAGCCGGTTATGGCCACTTCGAGTGGATGGTCGACAATGTGCTGGCAGGCGGCCTGCTGCTTGGTGCTTTCTTCATGGCAACGGACTATGTAACAAGCCCTGTTACCCTGAATGGACAACTCCTCTTTGGCTGCGGCTGCGGTCTGCTTACCGTCCTCATTCGTTACTTTGGCGGTTTCCCCGAAGGCGTTTCTTATGCCATTCTTATTATGAACCTGTGCACCTGGGCAATTGATAAGGCCTTCCGCCGTTATCCCTTCGGTGCAACCAAGGAAGATATTGCAGCAGATAAGGCTGAAAGAAAAGCAGCAAGGGGGGCAGCAAAATGAACAATAAAACAGTAAAACTTGCTTTTGTCCTTTTCCTGATCTGTGCAATCGTTGCAGGTATTCTTGGCGTAGTTAATGAGCTGGCAAAAACCAGAATTGCCCAGTACCAGGATGAAAAAGAACTGAAGGCACTGTCTATCGTTCTTCCGGCTGACAGCTTCAGTCCTGTAAAGCTTTCTCCTAAAAACTTTATGGGCAAAAAGATCTCGGTCATTTCTGTTATGCAGGCAGATAACGGCAGCGGCTATGCAGTAAAGTGCAGCTTCTCCGGAGCTCAGGGTATTATTACCATGCTGGTAGGCGTTAACAACGATCTGAAATGCACCGGAATCAGCATTCTGTCCCACTCTGAAACCAGCGGCCTTGGTGCAAATGCAGCAAGTACTGCAGAAGTTGGTGTAAATTTCCGCAGCCAGTTCGAAGGAGTTGGCGCTGATGTGGCACTGGCCAAAAAAGGCGGTACCATCGATGCACTTACCGGTGCAACCATTACTTCATCTTCTGTGACCAATGCGGTTTCCGAGGCGATCCGTGTTGTAGAATCCATCGGCTGAGGAGGTAATCAAACATGAACATTAAGAAACAGTTTACCGAAGGCCTGATTACCAATAACCCTGTTCTCGTACAGCAGATTGGTATGTGTGCAACTATGGCAATCACCACTACTCTGTTCAACGGCGTGGGTATGGGCCTTTCCGTTCTTATTATCCTCACCTGCTGCAACGTGGTTGTGTCTGCCATCCGTAAAATTATTCCGGAAGAGATCCGTTTGGCAATCTTCGTTGTTGTTATTGCAGGTTTTGTAACGATCGTTGACCTGTTGCTTCAGGCATTTATTCCTGCACTAAGTGAAGCCTTGGGCGTATTCATTCCGCTGATCGTTGTTAACTGCATCATCATCGGCCGTGCAGAAGCATTCTGCCAGAAGAATACCATCACCGCATCCTTCTTCGATGGCGTTTTCCAGGGATTTGGCTATACCGTAGTTCTGATCATTATGTGCGTGTTCCGCGAGTTCGTGGGCAGCGGCCGTTTTGGCGGCGGACTGATCGATGTGGCAAACGGCTTCCGTTTTACTATGGACGGAACCGGCGCCGGCATTCAGCTGTTCCCCAGCCAGTATGGCGCAGCAATTATGAACCTGCCGTTTGGTGGCTTCCTTACTCTGGGTCTTCTGATTGCAGTGATGCAGTATGCTCTTAAAAAGTCTGCAAAGAAAAAAGAGGAAGCAAAAAAGGCTGCTAAAAAGGCAGAAGAGGAGGTAAGTGAAGCATGCTGACAACCATTCTTTCCATCTCCCTTGGCGCAATCCTGATCAACAACTTTATTTTCTCACAGTTCCTGGGTTGCTGCCCGTTCCTTGGCTGCTCCAACAAAACCGATACCGCAACCGGTATGGGTGTTGCAGTTGTGTTTGTTATGGGCCTTGCCTCAGCAATCTGCTGGGTAATCGACCAGTACGTGCTCATTCCTCTTGGCCTTCAGTTCCTTGAGACACTTGCTTTCATTCTGGTTATTGCAGCTCTGGTTCAGCTGGTTGAGATGTTCCTTAAAAAGTCTGTTCCTTCCCTGTACTCTGCACTTGGTATTTACCTTCCTCTGATCACAACCAACTGCGCTGTACTTGGTGTTGTTCTGTTGAACGTACAGAATAACTACAGCTTTATTGAATCTGTGGTTTACGGTATCACCGGTGGCCTTGGCTTTATGCTCGCAATTGTTCTGTTTGCTACTGTACGTGAACGTACGGAGTTCTCTGATTATCCCGAGTGCTTTGAAGGCTTCCCCATCTGTCTGGTTTCTGCTTCTCTGGTTGCACTTGCATTCATGGGATTCAGCGGAATGTCAATTTTCGGCTGAGGAGGGAATGAGTTATGAATATTTATATCATCATTAAAGCCATTCTTGCCCTTGGTATTTTGGGCGGCGCATTTGGTGCCCTGCTTGCAGTTGCTTCCAATATTTTCCATGTGGATGTTGACCCCAAACAGGCTGCAATTCGCGAGTGCCTGGCTGGCGCAAACTGCGGCGGCTGCGGCTTCCCCGGCTGCGATGGATATGCAGCAGCAGTTGCTGCCGGTAAAGCCTCCACAAACAAGTGCGTGGCAGGCGGCGTTGAAACTGCAATGCAGATCGCTGAGATTATGGGTGGTACTGCAGTTGTAGAAGAGGCAAAAGTTGCTTTTGTGCCTTGCTCCGGCACGATCGGCCATGCGGAGCCCCGCTTTAACTACAATGGTCCCCAGGATTGCCGTGCCGCAATGCTGTTTGGCGGCAAGGGCAACAAAACCTGCACCTTCGCCTGCATTGGTCTTGGCAACTGCACAAATGTGTGTCAGTTCGATGCAATTCATATTGTTGACGGCGTAGCTAAGGTCGACCGCGATAATTGTGTTGGCTGCGGATCTTGTGCAGAAGCATGCCCCAAGAGCATTATCAAACTCTTACCCAAGAGCCAAATCGTTATGCCTGCCTGCGGCAACCATGATAAGGGCGCCAAGGTAATGAAGATGTGCGACTTCGGCTGCATTGGATGCATGAAGTGCCAGCGCGAATGCCCCGCAGATGCAATTCACGTTGTGGATGCACTTGCTGTTGTTGATAATGATAAGTGCACAAAGTGCGGCCACTGCGCAGAGATCTGCCCCCGCCACATTATTACAAACCTCAGCAAATAAGGAAAAATTATTCAAAAAAAGGAGAAGATGTGAGCGCATCTTCTCCTTTTTTAACGTAAAACGTTTCCTGCTTGAGTATGTGCAGAAAATACCGGCTCAGTTGACGAATGGTATAAAGTGCGTTATAGTTAACCCTATCCGGAACACGAATATTCGGATAAATATTAACCCTGGAGAAACATTATGAGTATTAAAAATCGCTGCAGTGCAGTACTGATGCCGATGAGTTCACTGCCGTCTCCTCACGGAATCGGAACGCTTGGCCAGTGCGCCTATGATTTTATTGACTTTTTAAAGGCTGCCGGGCAGAAGTACTGGCAGCTTCTGCCGCTTGGCCCTACCGGCTATGGCGACAGCCCCTATTCCTCCTTTTCCACTTTTGCAGGCAACCCCTATTTTATCGACCTTGATGTGCTGGCAGAAGAAGGCTTTCTTACCCGGGAAGAAATTGAAGGCATTAACTGGGGCGATGATGAAGAAAAAACAGACTACGGCACGATTTATAACCACCGCTACATTCTGCTCTGGACAGCATTTGAACGCAAATATGCAGAGTATAAGGAACAGATTCGGGCTTTCCGCAGAGAGAACCCTTGGGTGGAAAATTATGCTCTTTATATGAGCATTAAGGAAAAGTTTAATGATCGCCCCTGGATGGAGTGGGAAGACGAGGCAATCAAGCGCCATGAGCCTGCTGCCTGCGAGGAATACCGCAGAATGCTGCTGGACCATGTAAATTACCAGATCTTTCTGCAGTTTCTGTTTTTCCGCCAGTGGAACAAACTGCGCGCATATGCAAAAAAGCAAGGGATCGGTTTTATCGGGGATATTCCCATTTATGTAGCTATGGATTCTGCTGATATCTGGAGTGAAGCTCATTTCTTTCAGCTTACGCAGGACTATGTTCCTTCTGCTGTTGCGGGAGTTCCTCCCGATGCATTTACAGAAGATGGACAGCTTTGGGGAAACCCGCTTTATAACTGGAAAACCATGCAGGATGATGGATATGGCTGGTGGATCCGCCGTGTTGAAGGCGCGAACCGTTTGTTTGATATCATTCGTATCGATCATTTTCGCGGGTTTGAGTCTTATTGGTCGGTTCCCTATGGCGCTGATACTGCAAAAAAGGGGAAGTGGTGCATTGGACCGGGGATCAAGCTGGTTGGAATGCTTACGCAATGGTTTCCGGATATTACCTTCATTGCCGAAGACCTTGGTATCATCACCCCGGGCGTACGTGCTCTGCTGGATGAATCCGGCCTGCCAGGCATGAAGGTGCTTCAGTTTGCCTTTGACGGAAGCGATAACGCGTATCTGCCGCATAATATCAGTAAAAACAGCGTGTGTTATGTTGGAACCCATGATAACGAAACTACTTCCGGCTGGGTAAAAAATCCTGAACACGAAAAGGAACTTGCCTATGCGCAGAAATACCTGGGTATTCCGGATAGCGCTAACAAGACCCAGGCTCTGATCCGTGCAGGAATGGCTTCAACTTCCATTTTGTTTGTGGTAACGATGCAGGACCTGCTGGAACTTGGCGCGGAGGCGCGTATGAACTGCCCAGGTAAGTCATACGGCAACTGGACATGGCGTATGAAAAAAGATGCTATTACTCCGGAATTAACGGAAAAGCTGCTGGATCTTACGCGAACCTACCATCGCCAGGAAGAACCGAAAAAGGCAGAGAAAACTGCGGATGAAACCGTGAAAGAGGCGAAAGAGTAATGACACTGCCTCAGGACCCGTTTATTTTGCTTAGCTACGTGAACACGCAGCTGAGAGACCACTATTCCAGCTTTGCTGATTTTTGCGATGATCTTGACATTGACCCGGAACCGCTGCTGACGAAACTCCAGAAAGCAGGGTTTGAATATGACCCCAAACAAAATCGCTTCGCATAACGGGGAAACAGAGCTTTCAGATGTATCTGCAGCAAAAGGGAACGGCAGAAGAGCCGCTCCCTTTTGCTATAAATTATGTTAACTACATGCCGGAGGATATAAAAGTGAAGATTCTATTCAGCGACCGCTGGCTTGTGTTATGTGAAAAGCCGGTTGGAGTTACAGCAGAAGAGGGAATGACAAAACTGCTAGCAGAGAATGGCTTCCCGGGCTGCTATTGTGTTCATCGGCTGGATCAGACCGTTGGCGGAGTCTGCTTATATGCGAGGGACGGAAAAACCGCGGCAGAGCTTAGCCAAATGTTTGCCTCACACGAAATAGAGAAAAAATACTTAGCCGTTGTTACTGGAACTCCGGAACAGAAATTGGGAACTATGCAAGACTTACTGTTCCATGACAGACAAAAAAATAAAACTTATGTTGTTGCCCGCAAGCGGAACGGAGTGAAAGAAGCAGTACTGAACTATAATATTATGTCAACTCATAATGATGGGAATATACCAATGTCTTTGGCGGAGATTCAACTGGAAACCGGCCGCAGCCATCAGATCCGAGTTCAGTTTGCCTCGCGTAAAATGCCTTTGTGCGGCGATGTAAAGTATGGCAGCGTGGTACGTAACTGTACGGTTGCTCTGTACTGCAAACAGCTTTCTTTTGTGCATCCCAAAACAGGGGAGAAGCTGACGGCTCAATTGCTGCCAAAAGAAGAATTTCCATGGAACCTGTTTCAAACTGAGCTTTATACAGAAAAGTAATTAAAAAGAACTGCAGCATGTATAGGATCAGCTGCAGTTCTTTTTTGTTATCAGTAAAGCTCACCGGTACATATTGTTTTGGTTGGCCCCGTCAGGTAAATATCCTTGGGAAGGTCTTCAGAGATGTCTGCGTCCACATACAGTTCGCCGCCCGGCATAGAGATGTGAACGGTTCCTGGCTCAGCCAGCCCGGAGAGCAGCATTGCAGAAGCAGTACAGCCGCAGCCGGTTCCGCAGGCAAGAGTAAAATCCTCAACACCGCGCTCAAAAGTGACCGCTTCCAGGTGGTTTTTACCTATAACATCAACAAATGTGATATTTGCTCCCTTAGGAAACTCCTTTGCCCAACGCAGCTGGCGGCCAATTTCACGCAAAGAGTCGGGGTAAAGTTCCTTCCAGCCGGGGAAAACCGTAATACCATGGGGAAGGCCGGGATTACCCAATTCCACGTAGGTGCATTCAAAATTGCCGGATTCTGTGGGAACCATAACCTTGCGGCGCAGCGTGGTGGAATCATTCAGACGAATACGGTAATAATCTTCGCTGATCCTTATACCGGTGACTGGGCCGGCTGTAGTTTCCACATGCTGTGTTTCCCCCGCCAGACCATGGTCATACCCATAGCGGCAGATGCAGCGTGCTCCATTTCCACACATCTCTCCAACAGAGCCATCGCTGTTGTAAAATAGCATTGCATAGTCACCGCCGTTTTTAGGCGGCTCTACTACCATCATTCCATCGGCCCCAACCGACATATGGCGGTTACAGACTGCAGCAGCAAGTGCGGAGAAGTCCTCTCCATCCAAAGAACCATCCATGTTGTTCAGAATGATAAAATCATTTCCGGCACCGTGCATTTTAGTAAAGTGCATCTTTCATGCCTCCATATCGTTTGAATAATGAGATTATAATGGATAAGGATACGAAATTCAACAGACATGATTTTAATACATGGCTATCTGAACTCCGGAGATAAGTTCGGCGCATGCCCAATCAGGGTATCTTTTTCATAGACAGAGATGAAAAACAGTGATAGTATAAACAGAAACTAATAATTATTGAAACATCAGGATACTGGAGTGTACTTTATGAGCACAGCCATTGTTACAGATACCAACAGCAGCATGACTATGGAGGAAGCAGAAAGATATGGAATTTACCTGCTGCCTATGCCAATTATTGTGAATGGGAAAGAGTACTTTGAAGGCAGAGATATGCATTACAGCGAATTTTTCCGCCTTCTGGATGAGGGAGCGGAAGTCTCCACCTCTCAGCCTTCACCGGATTCTCTGATGCAGCTGTGGGATCAGGCCCTGCAGAAATATGATTCTCTGGTGCATATTCCCATGTCTTCGGCCCTCAGCGGCTCTATGCAGACGGCAAAAGCACTGGCAGAAGAATTTAATGGCAGAGTGCATGTGGCAGATAACCGGCGTATTTCCATCACCCAGCGCCGCTCCGCTCTGGATGCATTGAAACTGGCTGCCGACGGTGTGAGCGCAGAAAAGATCGTTGAAATCCTGGAAGAGAAGGGTCCGGTAAGCAGTATTTATCTTGCTGTACATACCCTTGACCTGCTGAAAAAAAGCGGGCGTATCACTCCCTCTGCTGCAACGATCGCAACGATCCTTGGAATAAACCCGGTGCTGCAGATCCAGGGCGGCAAGCTGGATTCCTTTGCAAAGGTGCGCGGAATGAAGCATGCAAGAAAAACTATGCTGGAGGCAATCAGTGCAGACCTGAAGAGCAGATTTGCTTATCAGCCGGTTACCGTTGAGATCGCCTATTCCGGAGATGAGAAACATGCGCTGGAATGGCAGGAACAGGTGAAGAACCGCTTCCCTGAAGCAGATATCACCCTTTATCAGTTGCCGCTCAGCATCTGCTGCCATGTAGCAGGCGGAGTGGAAGCAATTGGAATCTCCTAAGTAACTAGGTAAGTTCGACAAACAAAAAAACTCCGCTGCCGGTTATGGCAGCGGAGTTTTTGTACGTTTACTCAGCTTAAAATGGGCTTGATAGCTGCAGCAAGCTCATCTTTCTTAGCCTGAGCTTCTGCAAGGTTTTTACCAAGAGTGGTGAAATAGGTTTTGATCTTGGGCTCGGTACCGGAGGGGCGAACGACCACGGTGGAACCGCTTGCCAGCTTATAGATCAGAACGTTGGCAGGGGGAAGACCGGTCTCGTCGCTCTTCTTATAGTCGGTAACAGAAACAACTGCGTCACCGGCAAATTCAGTGGGAGGAACATCGCGCAGGCCCTGCATGATGGAAGCCATTTTATCCATACCGGAAAGACCGGGGAACTCAAAGCTGTCGACCTTGTTCAGGTAACGGCCGTATTCGGCATAAATTTCTTCCAGGCGCTGCTTAATGCTGCTGCCGATACTGCGGTAATAGGCGGCCATTTCGCAGATCAGCATAGAGCCGATAACAGCATCCTTGTCGCGGACATAGGAGCCAGCCAGATATCCATAGCTCTCTTCAAAACCAAAGATAAAGCGTTCTACTTCGCCCTTTGCCTCAAGGCCGGCAATCTGATCGCCGATCCACTTGAAACCGGTGAGAACATTGCGCATTTCAACACCGTAGTGTGCGGCAATTGCATCGGCCAGAGGAGTGGAAACAATACTCTTAACAGCAACGGGGTTAGCAGGCATAGTGCCTTTTTCGATACGTCCGGCGCAAATATAATCCAGCAGCAAAGCGCCCATCTCGTTGCCGGAGACCAGCTCGTAGCTGCCGTCGGGACACTTCATGGCAATACCAACACGGTCTGCATCCGGGTCGGTGGCCAGCATCAGGTCGGCGCCTTCCGCCTTTGCAAGTTCCAGACCAAGCTTAAGAGCTTCAAAAATCTCGGGGTTGGGGTAGCTGCAGGTGGTGAAGTAACCATTGGGGTATTCCTGCTCAGGAACGATGGTAATATCAGTAATGCCCATGTCGTTCAGAACGTGAGTTACGGGCACCAGACCGGAACCGTTCAGAGGGCTGTAAACAAGCTTCAGGCCAGCTGTGGCACACAGACCCGGGCGTACCTGGCGGGACTCGATGGCGGCATAGAATGCAGCCTTGCAGTCGTCACCAACAAAGCGAATCAGGCCTTCTTCCACGCCCTGTGCAAAGCTGATGTATTTTGCACCGTTAAGAATGTCGGTCTTCTGAATCTCGTCGTATACAATAGCGGCAGCGTCGTCGGTCATCTGGCAGCCATCGGGGCCATAGGCCTTGTAACCATTATATTTAGCAGGGTTGTGGGAAGCAGTTACCATGATACCGGCGTTGCACTGGTAGTAACGGGTGGCAAAGCTGAGTGCGGGAACGGGCATAAGTTCGTCGTAAATGCGGACTTTAATGCCGTTAGCGGCTAATACTCCGGCAGCGGTCTTGGCAAAGACATCGCTCTTAATACGGCTGTCGTAGCTGATGGCTACGGTCTGGTTTCCGCCCTGAGTTTTTACCCAGTTGGCAAGACCCTGTGTTGCCTGACGAACGACCCAAATATTCATGCGGTTGGTACCTGCACCAACAACACCGCGAAGACCTGCAGTGCCAAAGGCAAGAGATACCGCAAAACGATCTTTGATCTCGTCGTCGTTTTCGGCAATCCGCTGAAGCTCAGGCTTGAGGTCGGAGTCTTCAAGGTTTGCACTCATCCATCTTTTGTATTCATCCATATACATAGCTGAATTACCTGCTTTCATAAAAATTTAACGAATTACATTGCGATAGATAGGAATAATAATAGCTATTATTGCTAAAAAAGTCAATACAGACCATAAATGTGGGAAGTAAAAAGCAGTCAGAATCCTCTTGCGGCATGTGCAGGAAAGAGATATAATTCTAGACACAATCTGGATTCAGGCAAATATAAAAATAACAGGAGAGTATTCTTATGAAAAAAGTTGAAGATTATGTAATGAGCATTCCCGATTTCCCCGAACCCGGTATAATTTTCCGCGATGTAACTTCTGTTATTCAGCATCCGGAAGGACTGAAGCTGGCAATCGACGGCATGCAGGATCTGCTGAAGGATGTGGATTTTGATGTGATCGCTGGTCTGGAGTCCCGTGGCTTCGTTTTTGGTATGCCTCTTGCATATAACAACGGCAAGGGCTTTGTAATGGTCCGCAAAAAAGGTAAACTTCCGCGTGAAACGGTTTCTGCAAGCTACGCACTGGAGTATGGCACGGCAGCGATCGAGATCCACAAGGATGCCATTCAGCCTGGTCAGCGTGTTGTGATCGTCGATGACCTTATTGCTACCGGCGGCACCGTTGAAGCAGCCTGCAAACTGGTGGAGGAGCTTGGCGGCGTGGTCGTTAAGATCGTGTTCCTTATGGAGCTTGCCGGTCTGGAAGGCCGCAAAAAGCTGGAAAAGTATGATGTTGCCAGCGTGATCTGCTACGAAGGAAAATAATTAGGCAAAAGATAAAAGGCACCCCATTTGGGGTGCCTTTTTTGTATGTTTACCGAATGCAGGAATTAAGAAAATGCTGCAGGACAAGGCTGCCGTCTACCGTATCCGGCCTTGCATGGGCAAAGCACATCCGTTCCGGGTGAAACTGAACGCCCCAGATGGGAAGGGTTTCATGTTCCATCGCTTCAACAACGCCGTCTGCTCCAAAGGCAGTGTAACGGAGCCCCTTTCCCGGCAGATCGCCGCCCTGATGGTGGGAACTGTTCACACAAAATTCAGCTCCATAAAGAGTGTGGAGAAGTGTGCCTGCCTGGGCGCGAATCGCATGGACCTGATCCTTCTCAATCCAACGGTGAGTTTCTGCCTGAGGCAGATCCTGCACGAGCGTGCCGCCAAAATAGATGTTCAGCACCTGATGTCCGCGGCAGATGCCCAGAATCGGCTTTTGCAGCTGAACAAAACGCTCAAGAACCGTGAACTGCAGCTGATCCAGCGCCGGGTCAATTCCGATGCTGCCCAGGTTCTCCTGCCCATAACGCGCAGGATCAACATCGCCTCCTCCGGGAAGCAGCAGCCCGTCGTATTCATCTGCTTTGCAGTTCAGCCCAACGGTCACAGGCTCAACGCCAAGGGCTTTCATTGCGGCAAAGTAATTGGTAGTATCTTCGGGAATACCCGGAATGGCTATTCTAAGCATATGCGAACTCCTGTAGTTTATGTTTTTTAAATTATATCACACCATGACTAGGGTTACATAGCTGTTTTTTTTGTATGCTTCTGCACAATACAGAGAAATAAACTGTTCACATTTCGTGTATTGACCTTGTAAATATCTTAGTGGTACAATACCATGAATATATATAAGTGGTATTATGCCCAAAGAATCGAAGAGGATAAGTTATATGTATATTTCAGACGGATGGAAAGAATTTGAACTGCTGGATTGTTCCAAGGGAGAAAAGCTGGAACGCTGGGGAAACTATTACCTGGTTCGTCCGGATCCGCAGGCAATCTGGGATACGCCCCGCCGTAATATGCACTGGAATGACCGCGATGCCCGTTATCGCCGCAGCGAGACTGGCGGAGGAAGCTGGGATAAGGGTAAGCTGCCCCCAGCATGGCAAATTCACTACGGTGAGCTCACTTTTAACGTTCGCCCCATGAATTTTAAGCATACCGGCATCTTCCCGGAGCAGGCTTGCAACTGGGATTGGGCAATGGCAAAGATCCGTTCAGCTGGCCGCCCAATCAGTGTGCTGAACCTGTTCGGATATACCGGCGCAGCCACTGTGGCTTGTGCCAAGGCTGGCGCTCAGGTCTGCCATGTGGATGCAGCAAAAGGAATGGTTGCCTGGGGAAAAGAAAATGCTGCGGTCAGCGGGCTTTCCGAGGCACCGATCCGATGGATCGTTGATGATTGTGCTAAATTTGTTGAACGTGAGATCCGCAGAGGACACAAATACGATGCAATTATTATGGATCCGCCTTCCTACGGCCGTGGGCCGGGAGGAGAAGTGTGGAAACTCGAAACCAATCTTTGGCCCTTTGTATCCCTGTGCGCCGGAGTGTTGAGCGACGATCCGCTTTTCGTAATCATTAATTCTTATACCACCGGCCTTTCCGCATCCGTGCTTTCTTATGTAACAGAAAGCATTTTCACAAAAAAATTCGGAGGCCATTCCGATAGCCGCGAGCTTGGCCTCCCGGTAACCGATACTGGCCTTGTATTGCCCTGCGGAGCAACCTGCCGCTGGGAAAGATAATCTGTTTCTGGAGTTTTTCACTTGAGTATCATCTGTTTTAATGAGGTGCATTTCACCTACCCCGGCAGCGAAACCGAAACACTGAAGGGCATTAATCTTAATATTGAAGAGGGCAGTTTTGTTGCTGTACTCGGCCATAACGGCAGCGGAAAGTCCACGCTTGCAAAGCATATGAATTCTATTCTGGTTCCGGATTCCGGCACGGTTACCGTAGCGGGAATCGATACAGCGGACGAAAACCGTATTTTGGATGTTCGCAGCACGGTTGGTATGGTTTTCCAGAATCCGGATAATCAGATCGTGGCGAACGTGGTGGAAGAGGATGTGGCTTTTGCGCCGGAAAACCTTGGCATACCCTCGGAAGAGATCCGCACAAGAGTGGATGATGCGCTGGCTCGTGTTGGAATGACGGAATTTGCACGCCATGCCCCGCACCTTCTTTCGGGCGGGCAGAAGCAGCGTGTGGCGATTGCCGGTGTGATCGCAATGCGGCCGCGTATTATTGTGCTGGACGAACCAACTGCTATGCTTGACCCCCAGGGTAGGCGGGAAGTTGTATCAACCGTGGAACACCTCTGCCGCGATACAGGCATTACAGCCGTGCTGATCACCCATCATATGGATGAATGTGTAAATGCAGACCGCCTGATCGTGATGTCAGCCGGCCAGATCATAGCGGATGGAAAACCTTCTGAGGTATTCTCCCAGGTTGAGCTGATGGATAAAGAAGGGCTTACAGTGCCGGAGACAGTGCGCTTGATGTATGACCTGAACAGCAGAGGCTTTTCTTTGCCGCTGGGCGTTACCGGCATGAAAGACTGTGCCCAGTTCGTGAAAACCGCCCTGATGAATTAAAGTACTACGCACGGAGTTGCATTTTATGGCAGTAATAACAGCGGAGAACCTGACGCATACTTACAGCGCAGGAACTCCTTTTGAAAAAACAGCAATTGAAAATATCAGCTTATCCATTCCTTCCGGCCAGTTTATTGGTATTATTGGCCATACAGGAAGCGGTAAATCCACATTTATCCAGCATCTGAACGCGCTTATCAAGCCGACTTCCGGAAAAGTTCTGTTTGACGGAAGTGATATTAATGCTGATAAGGTATCGCGCCGCGAGATTCGCCGCCATGTTGGCCTGGTGTTTCAATACCCGGAATACCAGCTTTTTGAAGAAACGGTTTATGCGGATATTGCCTTTGGACCGAAAAATATGAACTTCTCAGAAGATGAGATTCGGGAGCGTGTAACCGAGGCAGCATCATTTACAGGCATTGCTCCGGAACTGATGGAACGCTCGCCTCTGGAACTTTCCGGTGGGCAGAAACGCAGGATCGCGATTGCCGGTGTGATCGCAATGCGGCCGGAGATCCTGATCCTTGACGAGCCCACAGCCGGACTGGATCCGGCAGGATGCCGCACAATCCTGGGCAACATTTGTGATTATAAGGAAAAAACCGGTGCTACCGTGATCATCATCAGCCATAACATGGATGATGTTGCCCGGCTTGCACAGCGGATCATTGTGTTTGACGGGGGCAGCGTGGTTCTGGATGGAACGCCAGATCAGGTGTTCTCTCAGGCGGAGAAGCTGATCTCAATCGGCTTGGATATTCCGGCTTCTACCGCACTTGCCTTGGAGCTGAAGCGCCAGGGAGTTGAACTGGGATGCCCGGTTTATACTCACGAGGGCTTGGTGGAGGCAGTGCTTGCATACAGGGAGGGAAAAACATGCTGAAAGATGTAACTCTCGGCCAGTATTTCCCCGGTGATACCATTGTACACCGCCTGGACCCGCGCACGAAGATCCTGTTGGTCGTGCTCTATATTGTTGCACTGTTTCAGGCAAAATGGTGGGTTTCTTATGCAATTGTAATTGCAGTCGCAGGCCTTAGCATGGCACTTTCCCATATCAGTGTAAAGAACATGTTCAAGGGGCTGAAGCCTATGATCTTTATCATATGCCTCACTGCTGTTTTAAACATTTTTTACACACAGGGAACCCCGGTCCTGCCAGGCTGGATCATTACCTGGGAAGGCATTGAGCGTGCAATCCAGATGGTTCTGCGCATTGTTCTGCTGATTACGGGCACCTTCCTGCTTACCTATACTACCAGCCCGATCGCCCTTACCGATGGCCTGGAACTGCTGATGAATCCGCTGAAAAAAATCAGAGTTCCGGTGCATGAGATGACTATGATGATGAGCATGGCGCTGCGTTTTATTCCCACACTGATCGAGGAGACGGATAAGATCATGTCTGCGCAGAAAGCCAGAGGCGCAGATTTTGAAAATGGCTCCCTGGTACAGCGCGCAAAGGCTCTGCTCCCCATTCTGGTCCCTCTGTTTGTCTCGGCATTTCGGCGCGCAGATGAGCTTGCGGTTGCAATGGAAAGCCGCTGTTATCATGGCGGGGAAGGACGTACCCGTATGAAAAAGCTGCAGTTTGCGGCGAATGATATTCTTGCGCTGGTCCTTGGAATCCTCTTCCTGGCTGGGATGATCTTACTGCGAGTGTTTGGCTTATGAATACAATTGCGTTGCGCCTGCGCTATGATGGCAGCAGATATCATGGCTGGCAGGTTCAGAAAAATGATATTACGGTAGCAGAAACAGTAGAACGGGCCCTGAGCACGGTGTGCGGGGAGCCGATTAAAGTGGTAGGCTGCGGCAGAACAGATGCCGGTGTGCATGCCAACCGTTATTGTGCTTCCTTTAAGAGCAACACTCGAATTCCTATGGATCGGCTGCCGCTGGCTGTAAATTCACGCCTGCCGGATGATATTGCTGTTGAGCGGGCGATGATCGCACCGGATGGGTTTAATGCCATTGGAAGCTGCATAAAAAAGGAATACATTTACAAAATATACAACAGCAATATTCGCGATCCGTTCCTGGAGCACAGGGTGTGTTTTTATCCGCAGCACCTGGATATGGATCTGATGCAGCGCGCAGCAAAGGCATTTGAGGGAACCCATGATTTTCGTGCGGTTCGCAGCGTGGGAACCGAGACTAAAACTACGGTGCGCACGATTTTCCACTGCACGGCGGAAAAGCAGAATAATCTGATCACGATTGCCGTGTGTGCAGATGGGTTTCTGTATAACATGTGCCGCGCAATTGTTGGCACATTAGTATATGCAAGTTACGGAAAACTTCAGCCGGAAGAGATCCCGCATCTGCTTGAGCTTGGAGATCGGCGCCTCACCGGCCCAACCATGCCTCCTCAAGGCCTTTATCTGAACCGTATCTGGTATCCCGATCCGGTCAGTATGCTGTTTGAAGATAACGAATGATTCGAGATCTGATTTCGAATCGCCTCTAAGAAAGGAAGAAATGAATCATGCTTGCAAGACTGATCCTTGATATTATGATTCTTGCAATACTTGCGCTGTGCACCTGGGACGGCTTCAAGAGAGGTTTTATCGGCGCAATTGCCGGTATTCTGGTGGTTGTGATCGCTCTGTTAGGCGGCAGCCTGCTCTCCCATACCTATGCGGGAGAAGTGATCCCCGCATTGGAGCCTTTTGTGGATGGATATATCGACAGCCAGGCGAGCCGCGAAAAAATATTGGAGACACTGAAGGCTTCGGAACTTCTCAGCAGCTCCAGCGACCGCTCTCTTGATGATGTGCTCAGCGACGACCCGTCCCTGCGTGCGGACTATGCTTATCTGTGCATGACGATGATGGGATTTAATTCAGACCGCAGCGTGGAGATGGCAACCGAAGCAGTACAGATGGCAAATGCGAATCCGGATAAGGATATGACGGAAGCTGTTGTAGACGTATTGTGCAGCACCATCAGCTATATTGTGGGGCTGCTGCTTGCTTTTCTTATGATCCTGATTGCTGTAACGGCACTTGGTAATTTTGCAAATCTTTCGTTCCGGCTGCCAAACATGCAGAATCTGGACGAGATCGGCGGCGCGGTGCTTGGCTTTGTTCGAGGATTTTTATACTGCATCCTTCTTTGCTGGATGCTCAGTTACCTTGGAATACTGCTGGGCAAAACCACGATTGACCGCAGTGTTCTGTGCCGCTTTTTCCAGTCCTTTGACTTTGTGACCAGCGGACTTCACTAATTCTTTTTCCGGAGGAAAATATGCAGCCAGTTCTTTGCTCACGCTGCGGGAAAAATCCTGCAGTGGTGTTTATTACAAAACTTGAAAACGGTATCACAAAAAATGAAGGCCTGTGCATCCGCTGCGCGCGTGATATGCATATTCAGCCTGTTGATGATATTATTGGAAAACTTGGTATTTCTGAAGACGAAATCGATGCCATCAGCGGAGACATGATGAATGCGCTGAGCGGCATGGATGAGATTCCGGAGCTTGAAGGCGACGAGGACGAAGGGGAAGACGACGGAAAAACCGCAACAATGCCCTTTATCAAGCGCTTTATGAACAATTTTCAGAACAACAGCCAGAATGCAAAAGCGGAGGGAGAGGGAACTGCTCCCAACCGTGCAGAGGGAGAAGAGCGAAAGAAACGCGGTCATAAACGCAAATTTCTTGATAATTACTGCATTGATCTTACCGGACGTGCCCGCGAGGGGAAACTGGATAATATGATCGGCCGGGAAGAGGAACTGGAACGTGTGATCCAGATCCTTAACCGCCGCCAGAAAAATAACCCTTGCCTGATCGGTGAGCCCGGCGTGGGTAAAACTGCAATTGCAGAGGGACTTGCTCAGCGCATTGCAAAGGGTGATGTGCCGGAAAAACTGCAGAACAAGCAGGTTTTCCTGCTTGATCTTACATCTCTGGTTGCGGGAACCCAGTTCCGCGGCCAGTTTGAAAGCCGTATGAAGGGCCTGATTGAGGAAATCAAAAAGGATGGAAATATCATTCTTGTAATTGATGAGGTTCATACCATCGTTGGTGCCGGAGACGCGGAAGGCAGCATGAACGCTGCCAATATTCTTAAGCCTGCCCTTTCCCGGGGCGAGATCCAGGTGATTGGTGCTACAACGTTTAATGAATATCGCAAGCATATTGAAAAGGATTCTGCTCTGGAACGCCGATTCCAGCCAGTAACAGTGAATGAGCCTAGTTTGGATGACAGCTGCCGGATCCTTCAGGGAATTGCCCACTACTATGAGGATTATCATGGTGTGGTTATTTCGGATGCGATGTGCCGGCTGGCTGTAAACTTGAGCGAGCGCTATATCACCGATCGTTTCCTTCCGGATAAAGCGATCGACCTGATCGATGAGGCATGCAGTGATGTGAATCTGAAGAATCCTGCAATTGGGCGCGCTGTAACTGCCCGCCGCGATCTTGAAAACATTCGCTTTGAGAGGGAAGCTCTGATGTCAGCCGATGCACCGGAGGGCGAAGCCCTTACCGATGAAATGCTGGACCAGCGTTATGCACGCATTGCGACCCTGCGCAGCCGTGAGATGCAGCTGGAACAGGAACTTCAGGACCTGGAAAGCAGAGCAAAACCGGAGCTTACGGCAGATAATCTTGCCCGAATTATTGAACTTTGGACCCATATTCCGGCTTCTGCCATAAAGGAGGACGAAATCGTTCGGCTGGCTGACCTGGATAAGCGGCTGAAATCCCACATCGTTGGGCAGGATGAAGCAGTTGATGCTGTTTGCGCTGCGATTCGCCGTAGCCGTGTTGGCCTGCAGGTAAAACGCAAACCGGTCAGCTTTATCTTTGTTGGCGGAACCGGTGTTGGCAAAACGGAACTGGTGAAGCAGCTGGCTGCAGACCTGTTCGATAGCCCGGAATCCCTGATTCGCCTGGATATGAGCGAGTTTATGGAAAAGTTCGCAGTTTCCCGCCTGATCGGCTCGCCTCCCGGCTATGTTGGCTACGAAGAGGCAGGACAGCTGACAGAAAAGATCCGCCGCAAACCGTATAGTGTGGTCCTGTTTGATGAAATTGAAAAGGCCCATCCGGATGTGATGAATATCCTGCTGCAGATCCTGGATGACGGACGTGTTACAGATTCGCAGGGACGCACGGTAAACTTTGAAAACACTGTAATCGTTATGACTACAAATGCCGGCAGCAATACTCGTACCGGCAGTGTAGGCTTTGGCGGTGACGTGGCTGATATGGGAAGAGAGCGGGCAATGAAGGCCCTGAACGAGTTCCTGCGGCCCGAGTTTATTAATCGCGTGGATGAAGTGATCTGCTTTAATCGCCTTAGCGAGGATAATTTCCGCTCCATTGCGGTTATGATGCTGCAGGAGGTCAAGGACCTTCTGGCTGGCAGGGGAACCGAACTGGTATGGAATGAGGATGTGATCGACTATCTGGTGAAAGAGGCATACTCTGTCACATATGGCGCACGTAATCTTCGCAGAATCATTCAAAAACAAATCGAAGACACGCTTGCCTGGCGGATCATCCAGCTTGGCGGCGGCAATATAGCAATGCTGAAGCTGTCTGTTCAGGGCGGAAGTATTGTTGTGGAATAAGGGAACAGAAGATGAAAAAGACGATCATCAAACTGCAGTATAATTCCCCGGTAGTGCTTACGTTTTCTTTCCTTTCTCTGGTTGCGCTGCTTTTAGGAAAGCTGACCGGGGGCTACACGACCGTAAAACTGTTCAGTGTTTACCGCTCCTCGCTTGCTGATGTGTTTACTTATCTCCGCTTTTTCCTTCATGTTCTTGGTCACAGCAGCTATTCCCACCTGATTGGAAATATTATGTTTATTCTTGTGCTGGGGCCAGCCCTGGAGGAACGATATGGCAGCCATGACCTGCTGATGGCCATTCTGATCACAGCTTTTGTTTCCGGCCTGATTCAGTGGCTGTTTTTCCCGGGTACTGCTTTGTTGGGCGCATCAGGTATCGTTTTTATGATGATCGTTATGATGAGCCTTTCCGGTATGAAAAATGGCTGCATTCCAATCACGCTGATCCTGGTGCTCGTGCTGTATATCGGCGGCGAGATCATTGATGGAGTTGTTCTGCGGGATAATGTATCGCAGCTTACCCATATTGTAGGCGGAATCTGCGGTGCCGTACTGGGTATTAATCTGCGTAACTAATTGTTGCAAAAAATCATAGGAAGGAAAAACAATATGGATATTAAAACCATTCTTGAAACATGTGATCATACCTTGCTTCGCCAGGACTGCACAAGCGAAGAGATCCGCACGATCTGTGACCAGGCAATCAAATACCATTGTGCCAGCGTCTGCATTCCTCCCTGCCATGTGGCAGGTGCGAAGCGCTATGTTGGCGATCAGCTGAAGATCTGCACGGTCATCGGCTTTCCTAACGGATATATGACCACAGCAGCAAAAGCATTTGAAACAAAAGATGCAGTTGAAAATGGCGCAGATGAAATTGACATGGTGATCAACCTTGCCATGGTAAAAGATGGCTGCTGGAGCGACGTGAAGGCTGATATCGTGGAAGTCCGCAAGGCATGCGAAGGAAAGATCCTTAAGGTGATCATTGAATGCTGCCTGCTTACCGATGACGAAAAGATCCGCCTGTGTGAGATCGTCGGCGAGAGCGGTGCCGATTTTATTAAAACCAGTACCGGCTTTTCTACAGGCGGAGCAACCAAGGCAGATGTTGAGCTTATGAGAAAGTATAGCCCCGCCCATGTGAAAGTGAAAGCAGCAGGCGGCATTTCCTCCCTTCAGGATGCCGAGGATTTTCTGAACCTTGGTGCAGAACGCCTGGGAACATCCCGTATCGTAAAGATTGCCATAGCAATGGAAAAAGAGCAGGAAACTCCAGTAGAAACAAAAGAAAATTACTGATTTCTGCTTGACAGGGAAGAAGTAATCTGATATATTATCAAAGCTGACAATAAAGAAGGTTCGGTTTCCGCCGCCCTCACCTGGCTCCTAAGGTGCCATGGTTCATAAAAGCGCTTAACTCATTCGTTATGGGTTGATTTCGTTTTTGACGTGCGGATTCCGTTCAGGTATCCGCACTTATTTTTTCGGAGGTGTTACTCATCGCAAACATCGATCATCAGATCAATGAAGAGATTACCGACAGTGAAGTTCGCCTGATTGGAGCTGATGGCGAGCAGCTGGGAATCATGTCCAGTGAAGACGCTCAGAAGATCGCAGACGAAAACGGACTCGACCTGGTTAAGATCGCACCGGCTGCAGTTCCCCCTGTTTGCCGTGTAATGGACTACAACAAGTTCCGTTATGAACAGGGCAAAAAGGAAAAGGAAGCAAAGAAAAACCAGCATGTGATCGAAGTCAAGGAGATTCGTATGTCTCCCGGTATCGACACCAACGATTTCAACACAAAGCTGAAAACCGGAAAAAAGTTCCTTGCGGATGGCGACAGAGTCAAAGTCAGCGTCAGATTCCGCGGCCGTGAAATGGCACATACCGAGATCGGAACCGAACTTCTGAATCAGTATGCGGAAGGTTGTGCAGATGTTGCACAGGTTGATAAAGCTCCCAAGCTGGAAGGCCGCAACATGTCAATGTTCCTTTCCCCCAAACCCACGACTCCGGCAAAGAAACCTGCAAAACCCAAAGCTCCCAAGGCTCCTGCTGCGGCAGCTGAGGAAGAAAAGTAAAACAGTAGTAAACAGGTTAACACCTGTAGATCCACTATGGAAGGAGAAAACAGTCATGCCCAAACTGAAATCCCACAGCGGTGCAAAGAAAAGATTCAATCTCACCAAGTCTGGCAAAGTAAAACGCGCACACGCATTTAAGAGCCATATCCTCACCAAGAAGGACACCAAGCGTTGCCGTCGTCTGCGTACCACCACTTACGCTGATTCGACAACCGAGGCTACCATCAAGAAAATGATCCCTTACAAATAATTAAGGGCTGCAGTTTGTAATAGGAGGATAATAACAAATGGCAAGAGTTAAAGGCGCAATGATGACCCGCAAGCACAGAAACAAAATTCTTGGTCTTGCAAAGGGCTACTGGGGCAACAAGTCCCGTCACTATAAGATGGCTAATGAGCAGCTGATGAAGTCCGGCCGTTACGCATATGTTGGTCGCAAGCAGAAGAAGAGAGACTATCGCCAGCTGTGGATCACCCGTATCAGCGCAGGCTGCAAGATGAATGGTATGAATTACTCCACCTTCATGCACGGCCTGAAGACTGCTGGTATCGACATGAACCGCAAGATGCTGTCTGAGACTGCTATCCACGACGCAGCAGCTTTCACCAAGCTGTGCGAAACTGCAAAGGCAGCTCTGAACAAGTAAATCATTAAAAAAACGATTCGATTAATTCGAATCGTTTTTTTGTTTCTTAAATATGCAGAGCGACAGGCAAACTGCCTGTCGCTCTGCTGTTTTTTACTGTTTTAGGATCGTATGCAGTTCATCTACATCTGAAAGAACATAATCGGGGCGCCGTTCTGCTTCTCGAAGCATGTTTTCGTCAGTTTCGCCACTCATAACCAGTACGGAAACGGCCCCTGCGTTTTGTGCAACCGCTATGTCTGTGTAAAGGCGGTCACCAACACAGCAGATTTTGTCATTCGGAATACCCGTCATAGAAGAGATCAGGTCGACCATGCGGCGATTTGGCTTGCCAATGAATTTTGGCTCTACGCCGCTGGACGCGGTTAAAAGAGCACAGATGCTGCCGCAGTCGGGAAGAACTTCGTCTTCAGGCATAGGGCAGACCCAATCCGGGTTAGCAGCGATGAATTCGCTGCCGCGGCGCAGAAAATGACATGCTTTATTCAGCTTTTCATAAACAAGCTCGGTATCAAAGCCCTGAACAACAACATCTGCCGCCTGTGCTTCGGTATGACCATTTTCATCATTTACAAGCTTTATTCCGTAATTGTACAGTTCACGGTAAAAGGCTTTTGTTCCAGCCAGGTATACGGTTTGGCCCGGGTGAAACTGCTTGAGATATGAAGCAGTTGCCATTCCGCTGGTGAACACATTTTCTGCTGAGCATGGGAACCCCATTTTTTGCAGGCGGGTAACATAGTCTGCACCGGCGCGGGAAGAATTATTGGTAAGATAAATATATTTTTTCCCCAGACCCGGCAAGGCTTCCATAAGCTCAACAGCTCCGGGAAATACATTATCGCCCAGATAGAGCGTTCCATCCATATCAAACAGGAATAACTCGCAGGCTTTCAGTTTTTCGTAGTTCATATTTAATCCTCTGACCAGGCCAACGCGCAGCGAACTGCTTTTTGCCAGCCTTTTATTTTTTGTGTTTTGATTTCTTCGGGCATTTCGGGCGTAAATACACGTTCAATGGCCCAGTTGCCTTTTATGTCGTCAATGCTGTCCCAGTATTTTACAGCAAGCCCGGCAAGGTAAGCAGCGCCAAGGGCAGTGGTTTCGATGCAGCGCGGGCGATGAACTTCGCAGCGCAGCAGATCGCTTTGAAACTGCATCAGAAAATCGTTTGCACATGCGCCGCCATCTACACGCAGCCCTGCAACCGCAAGCCCGCTGTCTTCTGCCATTGCTTTGCAGATATCGTATGTCTGGTATGCAATCGATTCCAGTGTTGCTCGTACCAGATGTGCGCGATTAAATCCGCGGGTAAGACCAACGATCGTGCCGCGTGCGTGCTGGTTCCAGTAGGGGGCGCCAAGCCCTGCAAAAGCAGGAACCACATAGGCACCAGCGGTATCCTCTACGGCTTTTACAAACTCACTGCTTTCTGCGGCAGTGGAAATTACCTTCAGCTCGTCGCGAAGCCATTGAACGGCTGCACCAGCCATAAAAATGCTGCCTTCCAGTGCATATTGCACATGATCCTCAAAGCCAACAGCTATGGTGGTTACAAGCCCGTTTGCGGAAGAAACGGCTTTTCGCCCGGTATTCATCAAAAGAAAACAGCCGGTTCCATAAGTGTTTTTCATCTCGCCGGGATGAAAGCAGCACTGGCCAAATAAAGCTGCCTGCTGGTCGCCGGCTGCACCTGCGATGGGGATCTCTCCGTTATAATGCTCAAAGTCAGTGGTACCGTAAACACAGCTGCTTGGGCGAACTTCGGGCAAAATTGACGCGGGAATGTCAAAAAGGTCCAAAAGATCCTGATCCCAGCAGAGGCTGTGAATATTAAACAGCATGGTGCGGCTGGCATTGGTGTAGTCGGTGACATGAACCTTGCCGCCGGTAAGCTTCCAGATCAGCCAGGTATCTACGGTTCCAAACAGAATATTGCCATCGGCCGCAGCCTCACGAGCCCCAGGGGTGTTATCCAAAAGCCATTTGATCTTACTGCCCGAGAAATATGCGTCGGGAACCAGACCGGTTTTGCTGCGTATTTTTGTCGTCCATCCTCGTGCAACGATATCGTCAATAATTCCGGCTGTGCGGCGGCATTGCCATACGATTGCGTTTGCTATTGGCTCCCCGGTGCGTTTATCCCATAAGATCGTGGTTTCGCGCTGGTTTGTGATGCCAATGGCTGCAATATCAGCTGCGCTTACGCCCAGTTTATCCATGGCCGTGCGGGAGACCTCCAGAGTGACTGCCCAGATTTCCATAGCGTTATGCTCAACCCATCCCGGCTGAGGAAAATACTGACGAAATTCCTTCTGAGCACTTGCACAGATGTTTCCGGCTTTGTCAAAAAGAATGCAGCGGGAACTGGTAGTTCCCTGATCCAGTGCCATAATATATTTCATGAACGGACTCCTTTCAGAATTCATCCCTGCTGCTTTGTTAAACATTCTAAAATAAAAAGAGGGAATAGGCAAGACAAATCCCTATCGAGGGTATATAATATAAACTAGATTATTACTGACAGGGAGGGTGACGCAATGGCATTTTCTGACTGGTATAAAAATATGGTAGTCTATCAGATTTGGACCCGAAGCTTCTGCGATGGCAATGGCGATGGAATTGGGGATCTTTGGGGCGTTCTGAGCAAGCTGGACTATATCAAAAGTCTTGGTGCGGATGCCATCTGGTTTTCTCCCATTTATGCTTCACCCAATGCAGACTGGGGTTATGATATCTCTGATTATAAGAATATTCATCCTGACTTCGGTAACCTGCAGGTTTTTCAGCAAGTGCTTGACGGGGCACATGAACGCGGTATGCGCGTGTTTATGGACCTTGTGATCAACCACACTTCGGATCAGCATCCCTGGTTCAAAGAGAGCAGAAAAGGACGGGAGAATCCCTACCACGATTATTACTACTGGAAAGATGGTAAAAAGAAAGGCAGGAAGCATCTGCCTCCCAATAACTGGACATCGCTTTTCGAGGGAGATGCCTGGGAGTATGATGAGAAAGTAGACCAGTACTATCTGCATCTGTTTGCCAAGAAGCAACCGGATCTGAACATGGCAAATCCCAAAGTTCGAAAGGAAATTAAGGATATTCTCTGCTTTTGGCTGGATATGGGCGTAGATGGTTTTCGTGAGGATGTTATCACCTTTATTGGAAAAGCGCCCGGAATGCCCGACAGCTACCCCAAAATTCCAATTGCAAATGGCAGCAGATATTATTCCAACCAGCCGGCAGTGCATCATTATCTAAGTGAGTTTAAACGTGATGTATTCAGCAGGTATGACTGCTTCACGGTTGGCGAAAGCCCCATGACCGATGCTGAAACGGCATTACAGTACATTGCAGAGGGCCCCAACAAGGTAATGGACGAAATGATCGCATTTTCACACATGGAAGCGGATTGCTTTATGACGGATATGATCCAGCGGCCGTTTAATCTTGTGAAAATGAAAAAAGCATTCTCCGAATGGCAGTCAAAGCTGGAAGGGAAGGCCTGGAACGCTTTGTATATTGAGAATCATGACCACCCGAGGATCATCAGCCGCTACGGAAGCGAGGAGTACCGGAACGAAAGCGGAAAGATGCTTGCTGCTATGTATATGCTGCAGAAGGGGACTCCTTTCATCTACCAGGGGCAGGAGATCGGCATGCTGAATATTTCCCTTCCTCGTCTGGATATGTATCAGGACGTGAATACCCATAATATGGCACGCATCCTTTCGCATATTATGCCCAAAAAGCAGGTCCTCAGCCGAATCCAGAAAAGCTCACGAGAAAATGCACGAACTCCTATGCAGTGGAGCAATGAAAAATACGGAGGATTTTCTCGCCAGAAACCGTGGTTTTTTGTGAATCCGAATTATAGCGAAATTAATGTTGGCCAACAGGAAAAAGACCCGGATTCCATGCTGAACTTCTATCGCAAGCTGATAGAGTTTCGTAAGAACGAGCCTGCGGCTCTTTGGGGCAGCTACACGGAATACATGCCGGAGCATCACCAGCTTTATGTGTATGAGCGGCAGTATAACGGCCGCAAGCTGCTGGTGATCTGCAGCTTTACAGAAAGCGGTGTTCGTTTTGAGAATATCTGCGGCAGAGATCTGGAGGAGGGAAAGCTGGTCCTTTCGAACTATCCTCAGAATTTTGTTATTGGCAATGGCTTTACGACCCGTCCTTATGAGATGAGAGTATATCTGTTTGAATAATGGAGGTGGCATGCAGATGCATACAGAATCAGCATGGGCCAAATTAAATATTTCGCTTGATATTGGAGAAAAGCGTTCGGACGGATTCCATTCTATGAAGATGATCATGCAGAGCATCAGCCTGTGTGATACGATTGAACTGGAATTAACAGAAGATGGCAAAATCACTGCGGATACAACGCTTCCGTATATCCCTGCAGACGAAAGAAACCTGGCAGTAAAAGCAGCCAAAAAGTATTTCGAGACGATCGATCGCAAAGATTTAGGCGCAAAAATGTACATACACAAGCGGATCCCGGTTGGCGCAGGAATGGCCGGCGGGTCTTCAGATGCAGCGGCAGTACTTCGGCTGCTGAATCGTCTGTCACCAGATCCGCTCTCTGCTGCAGAGCTTCTGGCAATTGCCGAAACGGTTGGCTCTGATGTGGCGTTCTGTGTACAGGGCGGAACTGCCCTGGCAGAAGGAAGAGGAGAGATACTTACGCCCCTTTGTGATTTCCCATCGTGCCGCTTTGTGGTCTGCAAGCCTAAATTTTCTATTTCCACTCCCGAGCTGTTCAACAGTTTTGACCGTCTGAAGACGCACGTTCACCCGGATACTGCGGGGCTGATCGAAGCGCTGAAGAACCAGTCGATCCCTGAAATATGCCGCCGTATGTATAATGTGTTCGAGGATGTGGAGGACCGCCGCATGAAAACGGTTGCTGAAATAAAAAGCAGGCTGATGGACGGCGGAGCTGTTGGAGCAATCATGACGGGTACCGGGTCAGCTGTATTTGGCGTGTTCAAAGATGATGCAATGGATGTTGATGCGCTGGTGAAAGCATTAAAGGCAGAATATGGCTTTGCAGCAGCGGCAGTACCGGTAAACCAGATCAGCATATAAAAAATAAAACGCAGATCCAAAGGGATCTGCGTTTTGTACATAACCGTATAAATTTGTGTCAGGCACCAATGCGCTCACGGATAAACGGCTCCACGTCTTTAAAATCGATATCTAAAGCTACAGAAAGTTCGCCGTGAAGGATATCTTTTGCACGCTTCATGGTTGCTTCAGCACGGCTGCTTTTACTTTTCTTGTCCTGCGTGCGCAGCATGAGTCCTTTAATAATGCTTACCATAGCCTCGCACGTGTGCAGGCGGAACATATCTTTATAAAATGCATCAACATGATTGAAACGATTGTCGTTGCAGATCGCGGGTTCGATACCGGGAATTGCATCAATCAGCGCAAGTGCTTCATCGCGGGAGATCAGGGAACGCATAAATGCGGTGGATTCAACCGGCGTATAGTATGTACCGGTACCAACCAGAGGTGAAAGGTAGTAATAGAGTTTATCTTTTGGAGCACCTGTTATGTTGAGGGGCGCAATCTCCACAACCGTACAGACACCACTTTCGCCATAAATAATTTTATCTCCAATTTCGTACATAGATCTCTCAACCTCAATAATTAATATCAAAATTTCCCCAAATCTATATCATATGGATATAGTATAAAGGAAAAATTTAGAAAAATCAAACAATTTTTTTGTTATATCTTTGGCATTTGCTACAAAATTACAACGAGCGTATTGCATTTGTATGTTTATATGATATATTGAGGTGCTTATTTTACGCAATATGAGGAATGAATGCTGTGAAACTGTATTTATTTGGCCATGACTACCGCTATGCGGTAGAGCAGATGCTGTTTACCATGCTGCCCGGAGAAAAACCCGAATATCCAGACGGAAAGCCGATGGGAGACCGTATTGAAGTTCATCTGAGCAGGGGTAATATTTATGTAACGGCAAGCTGCCGTATGGTCTGCGGAGGCAAATCTTATGCAGGCCGTTCAGCGGTTAAGCAGCAATTCCTTTCTGACTCCGTACAGACAGACAGGCATTGCCAGCGCATTATAAAAAATGCAATGTATCGCGCATTCCTTACCTCCGGCATAAAAAAGCCTGCATGGGGAGCCTTAACGGGAGTTCGCCCCGGCAAAATATACCGCGGCTTTCTGAATGGGGGAATGGACGAAGCGGCTGCTGTGCGGCATTTTATTTCGGAGTATGACGTAAGCCCTGAGCGCGCCGAGCTGTGCCGTGCTGCCACAAGGGCAACGCTGCAGGCAGAGGCCTCACTCTTGCCCAATGACATTTGCCTTTATGTAGGTATTCCTTTTTGCCCAACACGCTGCGCATACTGCAGCTTTGTCAGCGCCTCGGTGGAAAAGAGCATGAAGCTCATGGAACCATTCCTGGATGCACTGCTCCGTGAAATTGAATGTACGGCTGCTCATGTGAAAGCAAACGGACTAAGAGTGATCTCAATCTATATGGGCGGCGGCACTCCAACTACTCTTTCGGCGGCACAGCTTGAAAGGCTGTGCGGAAAGCTGAAGGAATGCTTTGATCTTTCCAGCGTCAAGGAATACACAGTGGAAGCCGGCCGGCCGGATACGATCACAGAGGATAAGCTTAAGGTTTTGCGTTCTTATGGAGTTGACCGAATCAGCGTGAATCCCCAGACCATGCGTGACAGCGTGCTGAATGCGATCGGCCGCCGTCATTCTGCTCAGGATATTTGCGATGCCCTTGAGATCGTACGCCGGGTAGGTGGTTTTGCAGTGAATATGGATCTGATCGCTGGTCTGCCGACAGACGATGTGGATGGTTTTTGCCGGACCATTGACACAGTCCTTTCAATGGATGTGGAAAACATCACTGTACACACTTTGTCGCTGAAAAAAGGCTCACGCATCACGCTGGAGGGAACTGCTCTGCCAACCGCGGCTGATGTTGCTGCTATGCTGGATTATGCGGGTGAAAAACTGAGCCAAGCGGGGTATTTTCCCTATTATCTCTACCGGCAGAAATATATGTCAGGCGGGTTCGAAAATGTTGGCTGGACGAAAGAGGGCTATACGAACCTTTATAATATCTGCATAATGGAAGAGCTGTGCAGCATAATTGCCATGGGCGGCGGAGGCTCCACAAAACTCATTCGAACGGATGGGCAGCGCAATGATCGCATCGTGGAACCCAAATATCCCCTGGAGTATATCCAAAACATTGAGGACACCTGCAGTAAAAAAGCAGATATAGATATCTTTTATAAGAATTATCGACAAAATACACAACATAAAGCCTGAAACTGCACTGCATTTTGTGGCATTTTCGGCATTTTAATAACGGAAAAAAGCGCGTTCTTATATTGATTTTTCTAGTGAAAGTATGATAATATTCCAACAGGACGGGTAGGCGCCCGCCCAAAAGGAATCCGTTAATATTTTTTTTGGAGGATAATTACCAATGATCAAAATTGCTATCAATGGCTTCGGCCGTATCGGCAGCCTCGCATTCCGCGCAGCTATCAAGTCTGATGACGTCGAAGTCGTAGCCATCAGCGCTCCGAATCATCCCGCAAGCCATGTTGCATACTGCGTAAAGTATGACTCCGTTCACGGCCGTTTCGATGGCACCGTCACCGCTGATGACGAAGCCAGCACCATCACCGTTAACGGCAAGACCGTTAAGATCCTCTCCGACAAGAGCTACCGTGATGCTTCCACTCTGCCCTGGGGCGAGCTGGGTGTTGAGTACGTTCTCGAGTGCACTGGCGTTTACCTGACCAAGGAAAAGGCACAGGCTCACATCGATGCAGGCGCAAAGGTTGTCATCATGTCTGGCCCTGCAAAGGACGACACTCCGATGTTCGTTTGCGGCGTCAACCTCGACAAGTACACTCCTGACATGCAGTTCGTTTCCAACGCTTCCTGCACCACCAACTGCCTTGCTCCTATGGCAAAGGTTATCAACGACAACTTCGGCATCATCGAAGGCCTCATGACCACCGTTCATGCTTCCACCGCTACCCAGGCTATCGTTGATGGCTTCCCCAAGAAGAAGGATCTGCGCGGCGCACGTTCCATCTACAACAACATCA